>NZ_CP014545.1:600000-812500 GCF_001586275.1 Sphingorhabdus sp. M41
GGTTTCCGCTTTGATATTGGCGGGCATCGCTTCTTTTCGAAAAGCCAGGAAGTGGTTGATCTGTGGAATGAGATCCTGCCTGACGACTTTATCCAGCGCCCCCGGATGAGCCGGATCTATTATGAGGGCAAATTCTACAGCTATCCCCTGCGTGCCTTTGAAGCGCTCTGGAATCTCGGCATCTGGCGTTCTACGCTTTGCATGCTCAGCTATGGCAAGGCGAAGATCTTCCCGAACAAGAATGTGAAGAGCTTTGAAGACTGGACGGTCAATCAGTTCGGCTACAAGCTCTATTCGATTTTCTTCAAGACCTATACCGAGAAGGTCTGGGGCATGCCGTGCGACGAGATGTCGGCTGACTGGGCGGCGCAGCGGATCAAGGGCCTGAGCCTGTGGAACGCGGTCACCGATGGCCTGAAGCGCTCGCTCGGCCTCAACAAGACGCCCAATGACGGACAGGAAGTCAAAACCCTGCTCGAAACCTTCCGCTATCCCCGCCTCGGCCCAGGCATGATGTGGGATGCGGCGAAAGCGCATGTCGAAGCCAGGGGCAATGAAGTGTTGATGGGGCATAGCCTCAAGCAGCTTGCCCAGGATGCTGACGGCAACTGGCGGATGAGCACGACCAGCGCCGATGGCGAAACCATCATCAATGCCAAACATGTCATTTCGAGCGCGCCGATGCGCGAGCTCGCGACCCGGATCCACCCGCTGCCGCAGTCGTTGCCGGAAGCGCAGGATCTCAACTATCGCGACTTTCTGACGGTGGCGATCAAGGTCAAATCGGACGATCTGTTTCCCGATAACTGGATCTATATCCATGATGATCGCGTGCAGGTTGGCCGCGTGCAGAATTTCCGCAGCTGGTCCCCCGAAATGGTGCCGGACGAGAATATCGCCTGTGTCGGCCTGGAATATTTTTGTTTTGAAAACGACCGCCTCTGGTCCTCTTCCGACGAAGACCTGATCGAGCTGGCCAAGAGTGAAATGGCGATCCTGGGCCTGTGCAAACCCGAAGATGTCGTTGGCGGCTCGGTTGTCCGTCAGGAAAAGGCCTATCCGGTCTATGACGATGCCTATGAACAAAATGTCGCCACCATGCGCGATGATCTGGAAAATCGCTTCCCGACGCTGCACATGGTTGGTCGCAACGGCATGCACCGCTATAATAATCAGGATCATGCAATGATGACGGCGATGCTGACGGTGGAAAATATCGAGGCCGGCACCCGCAAATGGAATGTCTGGAACGTCAACGAAGACGCCGAATATCACGAATCGGGTGATGAAGGTGCACAGCAGGTCATCGCCGAAGAAATCAGCGAAGACCGTCTCGCGGCGCTCGAAAGCATGCGCGATGTGCCGAAGCGGATCGAGGAAGCCGTGCCCGCAGCCAAGCCATCCAAAGCGGCGTAAACCTGATGGAACGCAGCGGCGCAGACAGACGGTCGGTCATCGGTGGCTGGATAGGCAATTTGCCTGCTCCGCTGGCGCTGCTCAACCGGTTCTCGATCACTCGCTATTTACTGGCGAGTGTCGTCAGTCTGGCATTTGATGTCGCCCTGTTCATGGTGTTGGTCGCTTTTCTGGTCGATCCGGGATGGGCTTCGGCAGCGGGCTATAGCGTCGGCATCATCGTCCACTGGCTGATTTCATCCAGCTTTGTCTTTCCCGGCAAGGCGCGCAATGGCGCGGCGCTGCAATTGCAGCGGCTTGGATTCATCGGCACGGCTGTGCTCGGGCTCGGCATAACGGTCAGCATCGTCAGCGGGCTTACCAGTGCTGGCGTCCTGCCGGTCATGGCCAAGGCAGCGGCCGTCGCAGTCAGTTTCTTTGCCGTCTATTTTACGCGCAAATATGGTGTGTTCCGGTGAGCTATATGGATGCCACCATCGATGTGCCTGTGACCGGGCACCGCTTCCGTCCTGACTTTACGAAATTTATGAACTGGGCGCTGGTCTGGATATTGCTGGCCAATATTCCCTTCATGGCGATGTGGATGGTCGGTGCGCCACCGCGCACGATTCCGATTGTGCTGGCGGGACTGGTCGGCCTGATTGTCAAACGCATGCCGAGAATGGTGCAGTGGATCGCCTTTGTCGGGGTGATGGTTTATTCCTTGCTCTCTTTCGTCTCCGGGCTGTTCAGCCTGACGCTGGATTCCCTGCTCTATTCGCTGCAGTTTTTCGCTGAAATCAAGCCGGGCGATTCCATCGAATATATTGCTGCAGCGGTGGTCATTTTCGGCATATTGATCGGTAGCTGGTTCCTGCTCAAGCGCGATACGAACTTCTCCAGACCGCTCTATATTCTATTGGGCGGAGCCTTGATATTTGGACTTGTCGGCGCGGATTCAGCTGTCGGCGAAGGGATGCGTGGTCATTATTTCCGCCCCGCCCCGGTCGGCGCGACATTTGAATCGGCGGTCAACAAGTCGGGCTTTGCCGACCGCGCCGATGGCCAGCGCCATCTGGTGCTGATCATGGTTGAATCTCTGGGCGTTCCGAAAAACAACAAAGCGATGTCAGACAAGCTGTTCGCTTATTATAACAGTAGCGCCGTCAAGGAGCGCTACGAAGTCAGTCAGGGTACGAGCCTCTATTATAACAGCACCACCTCGGGCGAGATGCGCGAGCTCTGCGGTCGCTGGGGTGATTATTATGAATTGCTCAAGACCGATGATCCCAAGACACTGGATTGCCTGCCCGCGCAGCTTGCCGAAAAAGGCTATGCGACACAGGCGATGCACAGTTTCAAGGGTCCTTTCTTCAAACGCGAAGACTGGTATCCCAGGATCGGTTTCCAGAAACGCGAATTTGCGGTCGATCTGGAAAAGCGCGGCGCAGAATGGTGCGGCGGGGTTTTTGCCGGCGCCTGCGACCGCCAGGTGCCGAAAATGTTGGCCGAAAATCTGAAGCGGGCGACACAGCCGACCTTCCAGTACTGGCTGACGCTGAACACCCATTTGCCGGTTCCGACAGAGCAGAATCTCAATGCCGGTAATTGCGAAAAAGTGTCGGTCGAACTGGCCCGCGATTATCCGATGATCTGCCGTCAGTTCGCGATATTTGACGATATCGACAAGGCGCTGATCAGGGAAATTACCGCGAGCGATTTTCCGGAAGCGGATATATTGCTGGTAGGCGATCATATGCCGCCCTTTTTTGACCGCCATCACCGTTCGCAATTTGACCCGGAGCGGGTTCCATGGCTTTATCTGAAAGCCAAGGGCTCAACACCCAAGGGGTAAGAATTTGGAACGCTTGCGCGGCAACCTGACATTATTGCTAATCTGGCTCGCGGTCTCAGCGGTGCTGATTGTGGTGACACGCGGCCAGATCATGAGCGGCATTGGCTGGGATCCGGATGACCAGTTGCGCATCGTGCAATTGCGCGACTGGCTCGGTGGACAAAGCTGGTTTGACACCACACAATATCGGATCGGCGAACCGGACAGCCAGCCGATGCACTGGCCGCGCTGGATCGAATTGCCGCTGGCTTTGAAATTCCTGCTGTTCAAGCCATTGTTTGGTGCTCCGACCGCAGAAATCGCGGCAATGGTCATCATGCCGCTGATCACGCTGGGTATCGCCATGTGGCTGGTCATGAAAATTACCGAACAGGTTTTCGATCACAGGATCGCGCTTCTAGCGGCTGCGCTGACGGCAACTGCGGTTCCGATCGTAGCGCAAATCCGGCCGATGCGTGTCGATCATCATGGGTGGCAGATTGTGCTCGCGCTGGCCGCGCTGTGGACGATGCTATGGCCAGCAAGGCGCAAGGGCGGAATCGCCCTGGGGGCAGCGCTCGCGCTATGGCTTTCGATATCGCTGGAAGGATTGCCGCTATCGGCCGCTTTTGTCGTGCTTCTGGTCTGGCGCTGGGTCTGTCAGACCGAAGAAGGGGTAAGACTATTCTGGACATTATTGTCCTTTCTGATTGCCAGTTTCATTCTCTACGGCGCCGCTCAGGGCGGTTTTGACGTCGCCATCAACTATTGTGATGCCCTGTCGCCAGCGCATTTGCTGGCCTGTACGGCGGGCGCCGTCGTCATATTGCCGGCGATCAAATGGTTGCCTGCGAACATTCCGCTGCGCATCGGGAGTCTGGCTATCGCTGGCGTTGCGGCCTTGGCTGTTCTCTATGGCTTTGCACCGCAATGCATGGGCGGGGCGTTTAACACAATGGATCCGATCGTCCGCGAATATTGGCTGGTCAATGTCCTCGAAGGCTTGCCAATCTGGTATCAGAATGGGAAAGCCATGGTCACCCTGCTCGGCGGATCTATCATCGTCGGGCTGGGCAGCCTGATATATATCATCCGGGTCCGGCCAGGCGAGATTGATCGCAGCACATTGTTCATCCTCTGCTATGCCTTTCTCTGGGCGTTGCTACTGTCGCTGTTTGTCCAGCGCGCCACGGCGGTTGCGGCAGCCTTTGCCCTTCCATTCATGGCATGGGCTGTGCATCAGGCTTTTGTCCGGGCACGCGAGATCCAGCGCCCGTTATCGCGTATACTTGCCACCGCTGCGGTCGTGTTCTTGATCATGCCGGGGCCGCTGGCCATCGCATTGTTCAACCGCGTCGGCGGAGATGAAACGCTATCTGACACCAGCCCCGATAACCTAGCGTGCAGAGATGACGATTCGCTCGCCCGGCTCAATGCCTTGCCCCGGTCCAACATCCTGGCACCATTTGATTTCGGACCGCGCATCTTGCTGCTGACCCCACATAGCGTGCTCGCCACCAGCCACCATCGTAACGATCAGGCAATGGCAGATCAGATCCGGGTTTTCATATCTGCCCCAGATGTGGCCCGTGGCATGCTGGAGGCCCACAATATTCGCTATATCGTTACCTGCGATGGCGAGGCCGAACTGGCCTCTTATGCAAAGAAGCATCCCGACGGCCTTTGGGCCCTACTGGTCAGAGAGCAAAAGCCGGATTGGCTGCAATCTGTCCATATTCGGGACAATAGCTTGAGAATCTGGCGAGTGACGGCAAAGGGCTTGCCTAACGATCGGTAAACTCTGATAGGTTTTCCATCGATGGTCGCACATTGAGATGGTCAAAAAATAATAAGAACCACGGAGTTTATAATGGCAAGGGTCACCGGTCTCGGTGGGGTTTTTCACAAAGTGAAAGACCCGGCAGCAACACGTAAATGGTACAAGGATTATCTGGAGCTGGACGGGGAATATGGTCCGATGCTCAACTGGTCGGACGAGAAAGGTGCCAAACCGTACAGCCTGATCAGTCATTTCCCTGAAAACACCGAATATCTGAAACCCAGCGAAGCGCAGTTCATGATCAACCTGCGGGTTGACGATCTGGACGCTTATGTCGAGCAGCTTAAAGAAAAAGGTCTGGAAATTTTGGGCCAGATTGATGAAGGCTATGGCAAATTTGCCTGGATCCTTGATTGCGACGGGATCAAGCTGGAATTCTGGCAGCAGGTAGACGCGCCAGAAAGCTGATCCCGGCGGTTCAGGCGGGGATGAATTTCAGAGCGAGCCCGTTAATGCAATGCCGCTTGCCGGTTGGTTTCGGACCATCATTGAAAATATGCCCGAGATGCCCGCCGCAACGCGCGCAATGAACTTCGGTGCGTGGATAGCCGATCTTGTAATCTCTGGTCGTGCCAATCCGGTCCTTGGCGATCGGTGCCCAAAAGCTAGGCCAGCCGGTGCCGCTGTCATATTTCTTGTCCGATTTGTAAAGGCCGAGATTACAGCCGGCACAAGCGTAGACGCCGTTGCGCTTTTCGCCATTCAGCGGGCTTGAATAAGCGCGCTCCGTGCCTTCCAAGCGCAATATCCGATAGCGGGCTGCACCCAGCCGCTTCTGCCATTCCGCCGGTGACCGGTTGATCGCGAACTTTTCGCTGGACCGCGCCTTTGCCTTGTCGAACCGGCCGGACAGTCCGACCACCGCAAAGGCTCCGGCGGCGGCCAGGGTACCGGATATGATAGTCCGCCGATCAGGTGATTTCATCTGCAATCCCTTTCCATATTCCCTATCCATTCGAGACAGGAAGCAGATTGGTTACAGACTGACGCCTGAACGGGAACTGATCAATATTTCGAGAGCTCGACTTCCAGTTCGCGGAACCCGTGGACGAAACTGGCATGGACGCGGCGATGTTTGCCGGTCGGATTGACCTGCATCCGCCGCTTGTGCATTTCTTCCAGCAATATCCGGATCTGCAATTCGGCGAGACGGGCGCCGACGCAGCGGTGGATGCCATAGCCGAATGCCAAGTGACGCCGGGCATTTTCCCGGTCGACGATGATCTTGTCGGCTTCCGGAAAGACCTCTTCGTCGCGGTTGGCAGATATATACCACATCACGACTTTGTCGCCCTTCTTGATCTGGTGACCGAACAGGTCGTGATCTTCCAGGGCAGTGCGTCGCATATGGGCAAGCGGGGTTTGCCAGCGGATGATTTCCTGCACCGCATTGGGAATCAGGTCGGGATTCTGCTGCAGCTTGGCACGTTCCTCGGGAAACTGGCTCAGGCCAAAGGCCAGGCCTGACATGGTGTTGCGGGTGGTATCATTGCCGCCGACGATCAGCAGCACCAGATTACCCATGAATTCCATTGGATCCATATCGCGCATATGTTCCGAATGGATCATCATCGAGATCAGGTCGGGTGTCGGCTCTGCATTCACCCGTTCATTCCAGAGCTTGGTGAAATAGGCCCCCATTTCCATCAGAATCTGCCGCCGCTGATCGTTCAGCTCTTCGGCAACCGATAATTCTACATCGCCGGCCCAGTCGGACCAATAGGTCAGCAGCCGGCGGTCTTCCCAGGGGAATCCGAAAAGAATTGCGAGCATGCCAGTGGTCAGTTCGATTGACACCTTGTCGACCCAGTCAAATTTCTCGCCCCATGGCAGGCTGTCGAGCACTTCCTCCGTGCGCTGACGTATTTCGACTTCCATGCGCTTCATCTCAGTCGGCGTGAAAGCCGGCGCCACGGTACGGCGCTGGCCCGTGTGCTTGGGCCGGTCCATGGCAATGAACATCGGCAGTTGAAAGTCGTCGTCGAATGTCGGATCGGCAATGGTGATGCCGCCATGCGCGACATCGGAAGAATAAATTTCGGGCAGCGCCTCGACATGCTGAATTGGCTTATAGGTGGTGATGTTCCAGAAATCTCCGTGGACGCCGCCTTCGACCTTGTTTATCGGTGCCGTTGCACGCATTTCTGCAAAAGGCTTGCGCCAGAGATCCTTGCTGTACAGCTCTGCGCGGCTGACATCCCAGGGATTGGCATCTTTCTCGGCGATGGGAGGATTGCGCTTATACCATGCTTCCAGCGCCTCATCGGCGGTGGGAGAGGTGGTCAGATTATCAAGGTCGATTTGCGGAACGGATGCCATAATTCTCTCCTGCCGTTGCTGCTTTCAGCAATCGGTTGCGTTTCAAAACTTGTTCAATCTGCCGCTATTGACAGTAATGTCAATGTCTTTTCGGCAAATGGCGTGAATCCCAAGGTTATTTTCCGGTGACTCTCGCGAACAGGCTTTTTTTGCGCGCCGCTTGTCCCGATTTCATCACATTGCGACGGAACAGCATCACCGAAAAGCGGATGATGATCATGGTGAAAACAGCCTGCCAGATCAGGGCCAGACCATGCTGCCAGATATTGTCCATCTGCGCCGCCCGCGCGATCATCGCGAAAGGCGAGCTGAACGGGAACAGCACCGCAAACCATTCCATCGGTTCACCCAATTTGGTGATCGAGGAATAAGCGAGAAAGAAGACCAGCAGTTGCCCCATGGTGACCGGCATCGAGAGGGTTTGTACCTCGCGCACGGTAGTTGCCATCGCGCCGATCCCGAGAAACAGCGAGCCGAGAAGCAGATAAGCCATCGAAAAATAGAGAACCAGCAACAGGCCGAATAAGGGCCAGCCGACGGCGGGCGGGGGCAAGGCATTCCAATTCCCGCCAATCAGAACAATGATCGAAAATCCTATCGTGCCCCACACGGCGATTCCGACGAGGGCCATTCCCAGCATCGCGAAAAGCTTGCCGAGAAATATCGCATCCATCGGGATGGCCGCGGCCAGGATTTCGATGATCTTGTTGGTTTTTTCCTCGACCAGATTGGACAGAACCATGCCCGCCAATATCATTGTCAGCAATATCAATATTGCCTGACCCGCCTGCGCTGTCAGCAGTTGATTGCGTTCGCTGGAACTGCTGGTCTGGGTCACAAATCTTGCGGCGACATTCACCGTAGCGGGTTGTGACAGGGCGGTTTCCGCAAGCAGCGCTATTTTCCCCTGCCACCGTTTGACGTCGCCGCTGGAACCGGTCAGCACGGGCGCAGCCAGCGTTCCTGACAGGATTGCGGCATAGGATTGCTTGCTGCGCAATTCCGCAACAATATCTGCTTCTTGTCCTGAAAAATCTTTCAGCAGGACCAGCTCGGGCAGCGCATCTGCACCGAGGCTCTGGGATAGGCGCGATCGTGCTGCGAGCAATATGTCCGCTTCGTCAGAGCTGATTGCGACACCGATGACGGGGTTGTCAATGTCCCGGGACACTTGCGATCCCAGTCCTCCAGCAGCGATCCCGATTCCGAGCGGAAACAGCGGGCCCAGCAGGAAGAAAAAGAAGGATTTGGAGAATATGATCGCGGTGAAATCACGGCGAGCGATAACAAAGGCAGCGCGGATGGTTTCGATCATGCGGCTTCGTCCATATTGTTGGTTTTGGCATCTTCATCCATCTTCCGGGCAGCCGCTTCGCCAGCGATCTGGACAAAGGCATCGTGCAGACCGGGGCGCTCGATCGACAGGGATTCGATGCCGGCACCACCTTCTACAAGGGCGTGAAGCAAGGGTTCAACGCCGCTTTCCGGCAAAGTGAAATGCCAGTTGTGACCGAGCGGTTTGCAGTCTGCAGGGATAGCCGTGCGCCAGGGGCCATCAAGATTGCGCGTCTCGAGATGCACTTGCGGACGGAGCCGGTCGCGCGCCGTCGAAACCTTTCCTTTGAACGGAATTTTTCCATCGGCGATAATGGCGATTTCTTCGCACAGGCGCTCGGCATGAGCGATCACATGGGTCGAGAAAATTATCGTGACGCCCTTGTCGGCCTGATCGCGGATCAACCGCTCCAGCTTGCCCTGGTTGAGCGCGTCCAGACCGGAAAATGGCTCGTCAAGAATGATCAGATCGGGAGCGTGCACCAGAGTGCCAAGCAATTGCACCGTTTGCGCCATGCCCTTTGATAATTGGCGAATCTGCTTGTCGGCCGCATCGCCCAGGCCGTGATCTTCCATCATCCGGCGCCCGCGCTTGCGGCCTTCGGCCAGCGGCAGTCCGCGCAGAGCGCCCATGAAGGCAATCGCATCATAGGCTCTCATCGATTGGTAGAGGCCGCGCTCCTCGGGAAGATAGCCGACCTGGTGCGCTTTCGATATCGGTTCCGGTGATCCGAGCAGAAAGCGTTCGCCTTCATCGGGATCGATGATACCGAGCAGCATTCGCAAGGTCGTGGTCTTGCCCGCGCCATTCGGTCCCAATATCCCGAATATACTGCCTTTCCTGATCGTCAGGTCAATGCCATCAACGGCGGTCTCGCCATCAAATCTTTTGACAATATTGCGAGCCTCGACGGCAAATTCGGAATGGGGCGCGTGCATTTACAGCTTTCATATGTGACGGGAGTGTTTGATAGGGAAAGCCTATGCCGGATGACAAGTTAAGATTGACCAAAGCGCTGGAAAATAAGGCGTTGGAAGAGGGCTTTTCTGCGGTCGGCATCGCCCCGGCTCGGCTGGGGCCGGAAACAGGACAGCGTCTGCGGCAATGGCTCGGTGAAGGCCGTCAGGGGGACATGCTCTGGATGGCCAGCCGGGCGGACGAGCGGTCCGATCCGGCAACATTGTGGCCCGATGTGCAGACAATTGTCATGCTGGGCATGAGCTATGCGCCGGCTACCGATCCTTTTGCACTCGAAGGAGTCTCCGATCACGGTCGCATTTCGGTCTATGCGCAGGGCAGGGATTATCATGATGTCGTGAAAGGCGCGCTCAAGCGGACCGCCCGCTGGCTGGTTGAACAGGCCGACTGTGAAGTGAAGGTTTTTGTCGACACTGCGCCGGTGATGGAAAAGCCCCTCGCCGAAGCCGCTGGACTGGGTTGGCAGGGCAAGCATACCAATGTCGTCAGCCGGGATCATGGCAGCTGGCTGTTTCTCGGCGCGATTTACACGACCCTTGATCTGGAACCGTCAAAGCCCGGAAAGGACAGTTGCGGTAGTTGTTCTGCCTGTCAGGATATCTGTCCGACGGGCGCCTTTCCCGCGCCTTATCAGCTCGATGCCCGGGCCTGCATTTCCTATCTGACGATCGAACATAAAGGGCCGATCCCGCACCAATATCGCAAGGCGATCGGCAACCATATATATGGTTGTGACGATTGTCTGGCGGTATGTCCGTGGAACAAATTTGCCCAAGCGGGGTCGGCGAACAAGGCCTTCCTGCCGCGCGCCGAACTGGCTGCCCCGGCTTTGGTGGATATATTGTCGCTCGACGATGCCGGTTTCCGGCAGGTGTTTTCAGGATCGCCGATCAAGCGCACCGGCCGCAACCGAATGGTGCGCAATGCGCTTATCGCCGCTGGCAATAGCGGGGATGCCGCATTGGTTGCGCCGGTGCAGGCGCTGCTGGGCGATGATGATGAAGTGGTCCGGGAAGCGGCTGGCTGGGCGCTCGATCAACTGGCGTCAGCGCAACCTTAGCGCATTGACACAGCTGACCCGGTCGACCGCTGCGCCGTCGCTGCGGCGGGTGTCGATATGCGTCACCCGCTGGCTTCCGCCAGATTCCTGCGGGTAGAGATAGGCGTCGAGGATACAGGCGCCGCTGGCAAATTGCAGTTTCCGCGCCGGCGGCTCGGATATGTCGAGTTGGGGATTGCCGAATAGGCGGGTCAGCTGGTCGGCGGTCTTGCCCATGACGATATCCAGTCCTGCCACGGAACTGAGCGGCGATCCCGAAACGGCAGGCAGGCCGGTGCTTCCGGTCGTCGTGGCGGTCGAGGCGCAGGCGGCCAGCGCCGGCAGGCCGAGCAAAACAAGAAATTTGGCTTTCATGCGGATCATACTCTCTTTTTCCCATGCACCAGATGAGTCGCCATAGCGGCTGCCAAAACCGGCGCAAGAAAATTGACCAGGGGGATGGCGAGCAACAGGGCGGCGATCAGGCCGAGAAAGAAACGCTGGACCTTGGGCAGACTCCATTCCGCCGCGAGATTGCGGTAATCAGTGACATGTCGGGCTGCGACCATGTCCTGCAGATCGCGGCCCAGCAAGATAGCGTTGACCGCAAAAAAGGCGATCGGAACGCCGACGCCGGTCACGAGAAGCAATATATAGACCGGCGCTGCAAGAATATTATAGCCCAGCGCGCGACCAGCCGAAGCGAGGCCCATTTTGATACCGATACCATAGCCCGGCGGTTTGGCCATTTCCGCCCGCTGCGGATAATAACGCCGCTCGACCGCATCGACGATATCGTCCGAAAAGATGTTGAGCACGAAAATGGCGACGATCCGGAATAACAGAAGCCCGGTTAAAATCGCGATGATCGCCGCTGCGGCTGCGGCGGCAAATCCGCCATTGGACCAGTCCAGCCAGGCGAACAGCCACAGCAGTCCGAAATAGGCCGCCACACCGAATAGAGCGAACAGCAGGATAGTGAGCAGGATGACCTTCAACAGGATCGCCAATATCGACCGGTCGGTGAGCTGCGCCAGAGCGCGTGTGAATGCCTGTATCATTTCTGCTTCATGTCACGATTGCCAAGCCAGCGTCAATTCTGCTTGATGGTGCACAGCCTAACCCCTAACGCACCCCGAACCATGCAAACTGCCGCAAGAGGATTTTTATGACCACCGAAGCCCGCTATGATATCGTCGCCATTGGCAATGCGATTGTCGATGTAATCTCCCAGTCCAGCGACGATTTCCTCGACGAGGAGCAGCTGGTTAAGGGCAGCATGGCGCTGATCGATGCTACGCGGGCGCAGGAATTATATCGCGACATGGGACCCGCACGGGAAATTAGTGGCGGTTCGGGTGCCAATACTCTGGCCGGTGCCTCCACATTGGGCCGTCAGTGTGCGCTGATCGCGCAAGTCGCTGACGATCAGCTCGGCGAAGTTTTCGCCCATGATATTCGCGCGACCGGGATTGATTTTGACGTGCCGCCGCTGGGCAAAGAGCCACCGACTGCGCGCTGCCTGATTTTTGTCACGCCGGATGCACAGCGGACGATGAACACCTTTCTCGGCGCATCGCAATTTCTGCCACCGGCTGCGGTCGATGCCGATCTGATCGCCAGCGGCGCAATCCTCTATCTTGAAGGCTATTTGTGGGATGCAGACGAACCCAAGGCCGCCATGGCTCTGGGAATCGATATTGCCAAGCAACATGGCCGCAAGGTCGCCTTCACCCTGTCCGATACTTTTTGTGTCGATCGGCACCGGGCAGAATTTGTCGGCCTGATTGACAATGGCAAGATTGACATCCTGTTTGCCAATGAGGCAGAAATCCTGATGCTGAACGAAACCGAAGATTTCGATTCTGCGGTTGCGCAAACGGCTGCCAAAGTGGAAACGCTGGTGGTGACGCGAAGCGAAAAAGGGGCGATCGCGGTTCGTGATGACAAGACGACTGCCGTTGCTGCGGAACCCGTCGACCATATCGTAGACACGACCGGCGCCGGGGACCTTTTCGCAGCCGGCTTCCTGAGCGGCTATATCGAGCAGCGCCCGATGGAAGAATGTCTGACCATTGGCGCGGTCGCCGCAGCGGAAGTCATTTCCCATTATGGCGCCCGTCCGGAAGGGGATTTGAAGGAACTGGTCAAGACCCGGTTAGGCTGATCAGCCTTTCATCTTGAAAAGCTTCCGGTCCTCCGGGCCGAAGCCCCATTTCCAAATGACCCAGGCATAGCTGCCGAGGATCAGCGGAATGCCGACGATCAATTCCGCCCATTCGGGCAGATAAGTTGCGAGATAGCCGATCGCGCTGGCGACGAAAACGGCGATCATCAGGGTCCAGCGCCAGCCGTTGACCGGGGCGTCGAGCAGCTTTGACAGGAAGATGGCTTTCACCACCGAAGCATAAGCAAGCGCAACCATCAGGGCAGCCGCCACCGCAGCAGCCTGAAACAATGGTCCCAGGTCGAGATAGATACAGATCTGGATGAAGGCGACACTGAGCGCGGCTTGCAGTAGCAGCATCGACAGCGAGATCAGCAGATTGCGGTGGCGGGCGATATAGACCAGCGCTGATTCGCTGACCACGGCGGTTGCAGCCACGGCTTCGGCCGCCAGCAGGAAGGCCAGGGCGCCGGTTCCGCCGACAAAACCTGGCCCGACCAGTCCCATGACCGCTTCGCCCGGGATTGCCAGAGCCAGCGCAATGCCTATTTGCGCGGCAATGATCCAGTAACCAACCTGGCTCACCTGGCTGGCAATGGCTTTCATATTGCCCGCCTCAAGATTGCGGGTGATGACGGGGCCGAGAATTGGATCGAAGCTGGTCTTGAGTTTCTGCGGCAGGCTCGCCACTTGCTGGGCGATATAATAAATACCGACGATCGCGGGTGAAGCAAACAGGCCGAGAATGGCCAGGTCGAGACGGCGCGATCCCCATTCGGCAGCGTCGGCAGCGGCGAGCGGCATGTTCCGCCGGGCGATTTTCGCAATTTTCAGCGGTTCCGGTCGCCAGCCATGGGGCAGGCCATAGCTTTTGAACAGGGGCCAAAGCGAAGCGAGCAGCGCCGCGATCATCGACACGACATAGGCAAGGATCAGTCCGTCGCGCAGCGAATAATAGGAAAAGAGAAATGCGGCGATGCTGATTGTCCAGGGCTCGACAATCGACCGGGCGCGTACCGTCGAGGCAATGTCGTAACGATAGGCGAGAGCAGCCAGAGCAATATCCGCTCCGACGACAGTGAAAATGACCAATGGCAAAAACCGGTCGAGTCCGTTGATTTCGCTATTGGGGAACATGATGAACGGAAAGGCGATCAATATGCCAGCCGCTAGTGCAGAGGCGAGAAAGCTGACCAGCAGACCGTCCCACACCACATGAACATGGGGCCTCTGGGTCTTGCTTAATTGTGCCGCCAGCCCGCGTTTGAGACCGAGGGTTGCTAGCTGGGCGGCAAATTCTACCACCAATATTGCATAGGCAAAACGTCCCAGCGCTTCCGCACCATAAATTCGACCGGCGATAAACAGGAAGGGCAGGCGCGCGGCAAGGCGCAGCAGAAAGCCGAATATATTGGTCCGTCCGCCTTTGGCCAGCGCGGCAATATCGTCCTTGCTTTTTTCAGCTTGCGTGTCGCCATCAAGTGGCTTCGCACCAGCCGTGCCTGATGGTTCAGGACTGTTCAAATCGCTCTCCGGCTGGCCCGTTTCAGGGATGGCTGTCTATAGCAGTTTGGAGATTTTGTCATCATCATGGCTTGCCGGTCTATCTGCTTTCGGAAACCAGCGGCCTTTTCATAAGCCGGGTGACTACAGACTGAACATCAGCCTTGCCGCCCAGCAGGGCGCAGACGGCATCGACAATCGGCATGTCGATCTGGCGCGCTCTTGCATCCTGCTGCAGGACCGGTGCCGTGGATGCGCCTTCGGCAACCGTTGTCCGGTCCGACATTAACGACTCGGCCGACCGGCCTTCTCCCAACCCCTTGCCGAGCGAGAAATTGCGCGAGCTGGTCGAGGAACAGGTGAGCACCAGATCCCCGAGGCCGCACAGCCCGGCAAGCGTGTCCGCCCGGGCGCCGCGCGCTGCGCCATAGCGCAGCATTTCAGCAAAGCCGCGACTGATCAGCGATGCGCGGGCATTCTGCCCCAGCCCCGCTCCGTCGACCACACCGCAGCCGATCGCCAGCACATTCTTCACCGCACCACCGATTTCCGCGCCGACGATGTCGTCGGAATAATAAGGCCGGAAACTTGGCTTGGCGATCAGCGGTTTGAGCCGCTCCCAAAGCGCTTCGCTTTCGCACGCCAGCGTCAATGCGGTTGGCAGGCCTTGCGCCACTTCATGGGCGAACGTCGGACCGGACAAGACCGCGAGGTCATTATCCGGTCGCACGACCTTGGCAACCTCGCTTAACAGCAAGCGGCTGCGCGCTTCGATTCCCTTGCAGCACAAGATCAGCGCGGCGCCGGAATCGGGCAGCGCCTGCAGGGTGGCGCGTAGATGTTGTGCCGGCGTGACCAGCAGCAGCACATCGCAGGCCGCCATTGCGCCTAAATCCTGCGTCGCGCGGATATTGTCACGAAGACGGTGCCCGGGAAGAAAGGATTTATTTTCATGGGTGCGATTGATCTGGTCGATAACCTCCGCTTCGCGGGCCCACAGTAACAACTCGTCCTGACCCTCGGAAAGGACCTGTGCCAGAGCCGTGCCCCAGGCACCCGCGCCGATGACGCCAATTTTAGCTGTCGCAACAGTCATGCCTTCACCCCGGCGCCGCGCGCTTTTTCTGCCGTCGGATCGAGCGGCCAGCGTGGTTTGGCGACAAAATCCAGTGGATCGCTGAGACCGGCTGCAAAGCGTTCGACGCCCGCCCAGGCAATCATCGCGGCATTATCGGTGCACAGCCATTGCGGTGGCGCGGTAAAGGCCATGTCATTCTCTTGTGCAACCTCTTCGAGCATCGTGCGGATCGGTGTATTGGCAGCCACCCCTCCTGCGACGACCAAATGTGCGCAGCGTTCCTGTTCTGCTATCGCTTTTTCCAGACGGTCGCGCAGGCAATCGACCGCCGCCTGTTGAAAAGACGCGGCAATATCTTCGGGCCTGTGCGCGCCGCTCTGATGCGCGCGCACGACGGCGCTTTTCAACCCGGCAAAGGAGAAATGCGGTTCGGCCGATTTTATCAGTGGGCGGGGCAGGGGGACAGCCTTCGGATCGCCTTTTTTCGCCAAGGCCTCGACCCTGGGGCCGCCGGGATAGCCGAGGCCCAATATTTTCGCGGTCTTGTCGAACGCTTCGCCTGCAGCATCGTCGATTGTGGTTGCCAGCCGCCGATATTGACCAACGCCTTCGACGCGCAATATCTGGCAATGGCCACCGGACACCAGCATCAGCAGATAGGGAAAGGCCAGATCCGCGTTGACCAGTCGCGGCGACAGCGCGTGGCCTTCGAGATGATTGACGGCGATCAGGGGCTTGCCCGACGCCATCGCCAGCGCCTTGCCAGTGACCAGCCCGACCATCACCCCGCCAATCAGGCCGGGGCCGGCGGTGGCGGCGATCGCGTCCACATCATCGAGCGATTTTCCAGCCTCTTCGAGTGCCTCTGCGATCAGCGGTGTCAAAATCTCGGCATGGGCGCGAGCGGCGATTTCGGGGACCACTCCGCCATAAGGCGCATGTTCCGCTTCCTGCCCAGCCAATTTGTGCGCCAAAATCTCCCGATCAGACGTGACTAGCGCGGCTGCCGTTTCATCGCAGCTGGATTCAATTCCCAAGATCAGGCTCATGACGCTTTTACTTAGGCGCTCAAGCCATTAGGACAAGCGCTATCATGAATGAAAACGCCAAAAAAGAGATTCTTGCCGGGCTGGACCGGCCCTTGCGTATCGGTACGCGCCAGTCCCCGCTTGCAATGGCACAGGCGCAAATGACCGCCAATGCGTTGCTGGCCACCCATGGCTGGCGACCCGATCAGGTCGAACTGGTGCCGATGATTGCTAGCGGCGACAGGATTCTCGATCGAGCGCTGGCAGAAATTGGCGGCAAGGCGCTGTGGACCAAGGAACTTGATCGCGCCCTCGGCGATGGCGAGATTGACTGCGCAGTGCATAGTATGAAGGATGTAGAAACCATCCGGCCTGGGGAGTTCATTCTCGCGGCGATGCTGGAACGGGCTGATATCCACGATCGGCTGATCGGAGCGGATTCGATTGACGCTCTGGCCGAGCGCGCGATCGTCGGCACCGCATCTCCGCGCCGCAAGGCACAGCTTCTGCGGCTGAGAAGCGACCTCGATATCAGGCTGATACGCGGCAATGTGCAGTCCCGGTTGCAGAAGATTGATGACGGCGAATATGATGCAACCCTGCTCGCTGCTGCTGGCCTGAACCGGCTGGACATGGAGGATGTGGGAAGCGATATTTCCGAGGATGTCATGCTTCCCGCGCCGGCGCAGGGCGCGATCGGGATAGAAGCGCGGTCCGATGACCCTCATGTCCGCAGGCTTATGCACGCCATATCGTCGACGAATACATTTCGTGCGGTTATTGCCGAACGGCTGTTTCTGGAACAATTGACCGCAGATTGTCATAGTCCGGTTGCTGCGCTGGGCACGATTGATGGCGCGACCATCCATTTGCGGGCCGAGATTTTATTGCCGGATGGTTCGGAATGTGTCGCGGGTAGTTCCAGCTTTGATACCGGGGATGTTGCTGCTCCCGGCAATCTGGCGGACAAGCTTCTGGGTCAGGCGAGCGCAGAGTTGAAGGCCGTATTTGGCCGATGACGCTGCCGCTGCTGATCCTGCGGCCGCTCGACGGCGCGCTGCAGACCGAGCGGCGGGCGAAGGATCTGGGATTGAATCCGGTTGTAGATCCCCTGTTCACCGTCGAGCCGATTGTCTGGTCTGGACCGGCTGCGCAGGATTTTGATGCATTGCTGCTGACGAGTGCAAATGCAGTGACATATGCCGGTGCTCAGCTGGACGCATATAAATCACTACCGGTTCTGGCAGTCGGCCAGGCAACCGCCCAGGCCGCAGGAGATGCTGGGTTTACCATTGCGCAAACAGGTGAATCCGGCGGGCAGCAATTGTTGAACCAGCTGACAGGGGACCGCTACCGCAGCATATTGTGGCTGGCTGGCGAGCAGCATAGCGTGCTCGATTCAGTGGACCGACAATTGCACATTGTTCCAGTATACCGCTCGCGCGCAATCGCTTTGGGCGAGAAGGCCGCTGCTTGTCTGGAGGGGGAAACGGTTGTCCTGATCCACTCGGCGCGTGCGGCGAAACATCTTGTGGCGGAACTGGATCGGCTGCAAATTAAGAAGAGCCGCCATCATGCTGTGGTATTTTCCGCTAAAGTAGCGGCAGCGGTGGGGCAGGGATGGAGAAGCATTCAAATCGCGGCTCGTCCGGATGACGAGTCTTTACTGTCTCTGGCGAGCCGCCTATGCCGGAATGAATGAGAGAATTTGGTTCGCCACAGGGCCGGGCCGGGAAGGAAAACCCGAATGAGCCGGGATTATGAAAGGCTTGCGCCAATCAATGGCAAGAGCAATTTGACTCGCAACGTACTGATTTTGATGGTGGTGGCGTTCATCGGAGGTGTGATCCTGACCGGATGGCTATTGTCCCGCTACAATCCCTTTGACAGCGCTTCGGAGACGGAAGCCGCAGCGGTTGCCAATCGCGACGGCACAGCGGCAAATCCTGACCCGGCGACGGCCCTTGCCAGCCGAATCGACGCTGACGGCAGCGTCTTGCCAGCGCCCGCACAGTCAGCCGACGATTCCCCCGTTGCGACACTTACACCTGATCTGGAGCGCGCGCTTGCGGTCCGCGTCGCCGATCTGGAAGACCGGTTGTCACGGATCAATGTGCAGGCGCAGGCCGCCTCGGGCAATGCTGCCAGAGCAGAGGGGCTGTTGATCGCCTTTGCCGCGCGTCGTGCGCTGGATCGCGGATCGCCGCTTGGCTATATCGATCCCCAGTTGCGGCTGCGTTTTGGCGACGCTCAGCCCAAGGCGGTGACGACGATTGTCAACGCCTCTCGCGAACCGGTGACGCTGGAAGAACTGTCCGCGGGACTGGACGAACTGGGACCGGCGCTAATGACCGGTTCAAGCGGTGCAGGCTTCTGGACCGATTTTCAGCGGGAGCTGTCCGAACTGTTCGTAATCCGCCGTCAAGGTACTCCGTCACCGGCGCCGCAACAGCGCCTGATCCGTGCGAAACGCTATGTCGAAACCGGTAATGTCGACGCGGCAATCGCGGAAATCGAGAAGCTGGCCGGCGCCGACAAGGATGATGAATTTCTCAAATGGATGGAAAAGGCCCGGCGCTATAACGAAGCGCGGCGCGCGCTGGACGTCATTGAAACGGCAGCGATCCTGGAACCACAACAATTGCGGACTGCCGAAGGGGAACGGGTAGACCAACCCTCTCCGCTGGCGCCCTCCAGCCCGATACCAGCGCCTTAATCCTTCAGAAATAGCTCCGCCAGATCAGCGGGCACACGAACCGGCCGTCCGCTGGCTCGCTCTATAATCGCCCAGTTGGTTTTCGCTCCGACCTTGACCTTGCCATCAGGCCCGGTGAAACTGACATTGCGCCAGAAACGCGCGCCGCGGGGCGGTTCTGAAATCCACGTTTTCCCGGTCACGGTTTCGCCGACCCCGACATTGCCGCGATAGTCGATCTCGTGCCGGGTCACGACCCAGATATAGCGATCAATGGCGTCCTGCGGCGCGACCGCATTCCAGTGCGCCGTCGCCATGTCCTGAATCCAGCGTACCCAGACCGCGTTATTGACATGACCAAGTTCGTCTATGTCTTCCGCTTGAGCGATAATCGAGAGGGAGAAGGCTGTTTCCGGCGGGTTCACTCGGCCAAGCCCATCTGCCAGAGAATGAAGGCGAACTCCTCCGCCGTTTCTTCCAGTGAATTCCAGCGGCCCGATTTACCACCATGACCTGCGCCCATATTGGTCTTCAGCAGCAGGATATTGTCATCGGTCTTGGTTGCGCGCAGCCTGGCGGTCCATTTGGCCGGTTCCCAATAAGTGACGCGCGGATCGTTGAGCCCTCCGGTGATCAGCATCGGCGGGTAATCCTGCGCGCTCACATTGTCATAGGGCGAATAGCTGCGGATATATTCGAACGCCGTCTTGTCGGTGATCGGATTGCCCCATTCGGGCCATTCGCCGGGGGTCAGCGGCAGACTTTCGTCCTGCATCGTGTTGAGCACGTCGACAAAGGGCACATGGGCGACGATGGCGCCCCAGAGACCGGGATCGCTGTTGACAATTGCGCCCATCAACTCGCCGCCAGCGGAGCCGCCCGAGGCGGTGATCCTGCCTTCGCTGGTATAGTTCCTGGCAATCAGGCCCCTGGCGACATCGACGAAATCGTTGAACGTATTGGTCCGCTTGGTCAGCTTGCCGTCGAGATACCAGTTGCGGCCGAGATCATCACCACCGCGGATATGCGCAATCGCATAGACAAACCCACGGTCGACCAGACTGAGCCGCGTTGTCGAGAAACTCGGGGGCACGGCATAGCCATAGGCGCCGTAGGAATAGAGATGCAGCGGGGCGCTGCCGTCGATCTTGGTGTCCTTGCGATAGACCAGCGATACCGGCACCATCGTGCCGTCGCGTACCTCGATCGTCAGCCGCTCAGTGACATATTGGCTGGCATCATAGCCCGAGGGAATTTCCTGCACCTTGAGCGTTTCGAGCGATCTGTCGGCGAGATGGTAATCGTAGACCGTGTCCGGCGTGACCATGGAATCATAGCTGAGCCGGAGCTTGTCGACATCATATTCGGGGTTGCTATCCAGGCCCGCACTATAACTGTCTTCCGGAAAGGCAATGCGCTCGATCTGGGCCGGATCATCATAGCTCCGGATTTCTATCTGATCGAGCCCGTTCTCCCGGCCTTCGGTCACGTAGAAATCCTTGAAGGTGCAGACGTCCGTCAGGTAAAATTCGTCCGATCCGGCGATGAGTGTCGTCCAGTTGTCCGGGTCAGCAAGCGGTGCCGTGGCCAGCCGGAAATTCACATGGTCGTCGTTGGTCAGGATGTAGAGCGTGCCGTCATGTTCCTCGACGTCATATTCGCGGCCGGCCTGACGCGCCGATACCAATATCGGTTTGGCCAGCGGATCGGCGGTTGGCACCAGCCGCACTTCACTGGTTTCGTGATCGCCGGTTGCTATGGCGATATATTTTTCCGAATGGGTGAGGCCAATGCCGACGCGAAAACCTTCATCCTCCTCGTGATATAGTTCTACATCGTCGGCAATATCGCTGCCCAGAACGTGGAGCCGGGCATTGTCGGTGCGCCATTGTTCATTGGCGAGCCCGTAGAGCAGCATTTTGGAGTCGGCCGACCAGACCAGACTCGACAAGGTGCCGGGGATGACGTCGGGCAACAGCTCTCCGCTGGTCAGATCCTTGATCCGGGCCTCGAACCGTTCCGAGCCGTTATCGTCATAGGAATAAGCCAGCAAGCGGCCATCGGGCGACACTGACGCCGCGCCCAGCCGGAAATATTCCTTGCCCTCGGCCAGGACATTTTCGTCCAGCATCAGCTGGTCCTCGCCGCCCGAAACCGCTTTGCGCCAGTGCTGGCGATATTGCATGCCTTCCTCGAACTTGCTCCAGTAGAGCCAGTCGCCGTCCTTTTGCGGGACCGTGCTGTCCTCTTCCTTGATCCGCGCCTTCATCTCCTGAAACAGCGACTGGGTCAGCTTCTTGCGGTCCGCCATATTCTGCTCGAACCATTGATTCTCTGCGTTCAGATAGGCGAGCACATCCTGGTCCTCGACCACCGGATATCGCCCATCTTTCAGCCAGTGCCACGGGTCATCGACGACATATCCGTGCCGCTCGTAACTATGGGGACGCTGTTCTGCAAATGGCGGACGAGTCAGCTTTTTGGTCATATTCTCTCTATATCTCCGGCCGGATTTAGGTGGCGAATGGGTCTCGGAACCCCTATGTGTTCCCCTATAAGCTTATTCAAGGAGTTTGCTCGCCGATGTTGATGTCTACATATGAAGCCCGCCTCAAGGCGTTGCGGGAACAAATGCAAAAAGACGGTCTCGACGGATTTGTCGTGCCGATCTGTGACGAGCATATGAGCGAATATGTCGGCGAATATGCGCAAAGGCTGGGCTGGCTGACCGGTTTTGGCGGTTCGGCCGGTTCGGCTATCGTGCTGAAAGACAAGGCGGCGATGTTTATCGACGGCCGCTATGTCGTGCAGGTCCGGGATCAGGTCGACGGAAAGCTCTACGAATATGTCAATGTAGCGGATCAGAAACCGCATGAATGGCTGGCTGCCAATGCCCCAAAGGGCGCCAGGATCGGCTATGATAGCTGGCTGCACACCCGCGAATGGGCGGAGACTGCAAGCAAGGCGCTGACCAAGACCGGCGCCGAACTGATCGCCGTGCAAGACAATCCGATCGATGCGGTCTGGGAAGACCAGCCGCAGCGTTCGCCGGAGAAGCTCGCCGTCCATAGCGATCAATATGCTGGCAAATCGGCGCGCGACAAGCGGGCGGATGTCGCGGCATGGCTCCAGGACAAGGGCTATGATGCCACCGTGATCGCGGCGCTGGATTCGGTCGCCTGGTTTTTCAATGTCCGCGGCAAGGATATCGCCAACACGCCGGTGCCTTTGGCATATGCAATCGTCCGGGCCGACGAAACAGCAACCCTGTTTGTCGCGCCCGAGAAGCTGACCGACGCGGTGCGCGAACATCTCGGCAATCATGTCGAAATCCGCGACTATGACGAGTTGGCTGATGCCTTGTCCGAAATGACCGGCAAAACCGTTGCGGTCGATCCGGAACGCTCTGTTGCCGCCATTTTCGAGGCGCTCGACAATGCCGGAGCCACGATCGTCAAGGATCGCGACCCGACCATCCTTGCCAAGGCGATCAAGAATGAAGCCGAAATTGCCGGTCACAAGGCCGCGCAGAAGCGCGACGGCGCAGCGCTGACCAAATTCCTGCACTGGATGGCGAACGAAGCGCCCAAGGGCGAACTGGACGAATTATCGGCGGCGGCGCGACTGCGCCAGTTCCGCGAGGAGAATCCGGAACTCAAGGATCTTTCCTTCAACACGATTTCTGCCGCCGGTGATCACGGTGCCTTGCCGCATTATAGCGTGAACGACGAGACCAATCAGCCGATCGAAATAAACTCCCTCTATCTCGTCGACAGCGGCGGGCAATATCTCGACGGTACCACCGATGTCACGCGCGTGGTTGCAGTCGGCGAACCGACCGCCGAAATGCGCAAGCGTTACACCCAGGTGCTGCAGGGCCATATCGCTCTCGATCAGGCGGTGTTTACCAAGGGCACGACCGGTGGGCAGCTCGACATTTTGGCGCGGCAATATCTCTGGGCCGATGGCGTGGACTATGGCCACGGCACCGGACATGGCGTCGGCAGCTATCTGTCCGTCCACGAAGGACCGCAGCGGATTGCCAGCTCCGGCGGCCTGAGCGAGGCTTTGCAGCCGGGCATGATCCTGTCCAACGAACCGGGCTATTATAAAGCGGGCGAATTCGGAATCCGCATCGAGAATCTGTTCCTCGTCGAGGAGCGGGAGATCGAGGGCGGCGAACAGACCATGCTTGGATTCGAGACGCTGACCTTCGCGCCGCTCGAGCGCAAGCTGATTGAGGTTGCCATGTTGTCGCAGAACCAGCGCCAGTGGGTCGACGACTATCATGCCAAGGTGCGCGCGCTGATTGCGCCACAGCTGCAAGGCGAAGCGCTGAATTGGCTGGAGGCGCAAACCGGGCCGCTCTGAACCGGTTGCGGCAAAGCCGGTTGACAGGCCAGCGGTGGTGGGGAAAGAGCCAGCGCCATGAAAGAACAGAAAAACCCTCGCGAAGGCTTTCGCCTGATCACACCGATGCGTGTACGCTATGCCGAATGCGATTTACAGGGCATTGTCTTCAATGCCCATTATCTCGCCTTTGCCGATGTCGGCATGACCGAATATATGCGCGCCCTGGTAGCGGCGGACAGGCCGCGGGACGAACGCGATATGCTCGGCAGTTTCACGCGGCATTTTGGCGGCGACAATTGGGTGCGCCACGCCGATGTCGATTATCGTGCACCGGCAAAGGCCGATGATCTGCTCGACATCGCGGTGCGTATCACCCGCTTTGGCCGGACCAGCTATTCCCTGCTGGTGCATCTGCTGCGCGGGGAAGAACTGCTCAATGTGGTCAATCTGACCTATGTCTGGTTTGACCCGGCGACAGAGCAGGTATCTCCGGTATCTGCGAAATTCATCGAGGCGGTCAGCGATTTCGAGATTATCAAGCCGGAGCGGGCAGTCGTCAACGCCTAGGGTCGAACCTCAGGGTTGCGGCTTTGCGTCGGTATCGCCAGGCACCATTTCCTTTGCCTGTGCCTTGCGGAGACGCAGATTGCCCCGCAGCTGCGCGGCGAGGCGCTCGGCTTTCTCCGCTTCCTTGCGTAATTTTTCTGATTTGGGCTGGGGTTTTGGCATGGCGTCTGATTGCATTATCTCATGAAAAACGCAACTCCGCTTGACAAGATCGCAAGCATTTGGTCTTAGCGCCTCGGTTCGGTCGAAACCGCCCGATGTGGCGGCTATCGCCAGCGCATCAAAATGGTCCGGCTGCTGTAGCTCAGTGGTAGAGCGCGTCATTGGTAATGACGAGGTCGAGAGTTCAATTCTCTCTAGCAGCACCATTTGTTTAGCTTAGTGAAAATCTTTTCCCTACGGGGAGTGCCCAAGCGTGGGTACGCGATGGGTGGTTTGATCAGTCGCTTTGTCGCGCTATGGTCCTGCGTGAAACGCGCTCATATCCGCTTCGAAATCGAGAAACGTTTCTCAGAATGATTCACCTTCTTTAGAATTCGTGAGATATTCCGAACTGCTTATTCGTTTCAAAACAAGGATATCAATCTCTTGGTTCGCCCGCATTTGTTGAATCAAATCAGGCTGAAACTTCAGTGAATAATGTTCCGCAAGAGAATTCAGCAACGCCAGATAAAGCCTGAGCAAATGGACGGCGCTTAGCCAGTGCATGCCACATGTCAGGTGACGGTTCAGGCCAGCGAAACGCCTTCACGACGGTCCCGACCCACTTTGACCGCACTATTCCTTAAGGGCCCATTAACTATCTTCACAAAGGAACGGTTGAAACCTGCCGTGCTAGTGGCAGTGATATCAGGAGAATTTAAATGCTGAAATCGCCGTTATTTAGACCAATTGCCATCGCGGTAACAATTATAAGCGGCTCTTTATTCGCGCTCCCCGCCCATGCAGCGCCTAACGATTCGGGAGGCTTCTCGGTGGGCGTCACTGTACCGGTGATTTGTGATCTAGAAGCCTCGGATTTTATTATCGATCAGACGACCAACATGATTACAGGTCAGGTGCAGGAATATTGCAATAGCTCTCGTGGGTTTCATGTTCTGGCCAATCATCGGCCTTTGCTCAGCGGTGAGCAAGTTGATTTGACCTATGGCGGCGTGCCTTCAGAGCTTGCAGCGAGTGGATTCTCCTCGGTTGCATTCCGGTCGGGTGCACGTTTCGGTTACGTGCCGATAACCATTCGTGCAAATAATGTTGAGGGTCCGATCGCGCTCAGTTTTGCAGTTACAGCCCTCTAAACATCAGACAGCAGTGACGGTGACGGTAACCCGGTCATCATAGTGCCCCGCGCGCACGCCGGCCACTGGGCCAGCCTGCGCCCGCATCGCGTGCATCTGCCCTAGCGATGAAGTGTGCTCGCTGAAGGTAAACTGATTGCTGCCCCCCAAATTGACGATATGTTGGTCCATTCGTAACTGGTAAGGTATTCTGTCACGCCCGTTGGCATGCAGCAAATCTCCGCCATTCTCGGACCTGAAGGTGACCAGATAGGCCGAGGTGCTCCAGACTCTGACCCCGAACGGATCTGATCTGCTAACTTCCGTAGCATTCAGGTCACCAAGGTTAATGCGCGCAACCTCGCCAGATCCGGTAGCTCCCACAACCCGGATGCTCACAGCCGACGGAATGTTGACATTTATCGTCAAAAGCA
This sequence comes from Sphingorhabdus sp. M41, assembly GCF_001586275.1. Classification (NCBI taxonomy): domain Bacteria; kingdom Pseudomonadati; phylum Pseudomonadota; class Alphaproteobacteria; order Sphingomonadales; family Sphingorhabdaceae; genus Sphingorhabdus; species Sphingorhabdus sp. M41. The sequence continues at coordinate 625,841 of NZ_CP014545.1, forward strand.
TCGTGTCGGTCACAGCACCGGAAGGATCAATCATGTTCAACTGTATCTGTTCGCTGTGAAACCCCGCTTTGATTCCCCACTCGCTTGGAACGGTTAGAATGAAGGGGACATTGCGGCCGTTATCCGATTTTGGCAGGTTCGGAATGAACAGATCGCTCGCCGAGGTTCCGGTAGCGCTTTCTGACGGCAGGATGGACAGGCTGGTCGACCCCGATCTCAACATATATTGGAGATTTTCGGAAATCGCCGAACCATTCAGCCTGGCGAATCTCACCGAAGCCGAACAGGGGCTCGAGCCATCATTGCGGACCCGGATAGAAAAATTCTCCCGAGAGGCTTCGCCGGGCCCTATTTTGATGCCCGAAACCACTACAGTTTGCGATTTATCAACAAACTCCGGCTGACATTCTGCGGCTAGCGCGGGAAACGCGAACAGCGTCAAACTCATCGTCAATATTGAGAGAATTCGCACATTAAACTCCTATTCGCCTGCAGCGTTCAAATCTAGTTCACCAATGCGAAATAGACCATCATTTTCTGCCGGTACAGTGATTGTAAACATTCTACCTACGCTGTCGATTGTAACCTGATAGGATTTTCCTGGTGCCAGCCCCACGATTCCGAAACGTCCGGTTGAGTTGGTAAAGAAGGACATGGGCTCAAAACCCTCGTCATCCTCGGAAGTGATTTTGCCGGAAACCAGCATTACCGGAAGACCATCGGCTACGAGCGTACCCAAGGCGCTCACATACCGGTCATCCCCGACAATTATCTTATATCCACTGTGAAACGCCGGGTCGACGTAGACAACACCGTCGCCGATATCATAGCCCGGTTCGAGGCTGTCGACGTCAAATTGCACGCTTTGCCCGGAATAGGAGGACAGGTCGGACTGAACCGCTGCTCCTAGAGCGCCACTGCGCGCAGAATATTCATTGTCGCTCAGACTGCGTCCGGAGATTACGTTGCGTCCCTTCAATGAAGGGTGCGGTTTCACGATCGCAAATGAATCTGAGATCGGACGCCCTATGCCGAATGCGCCGTCCGCAAATGCGATCGAAGTTCCGAACTGCAATCGTGCGCGTGGTTCATCGGTGATATTGCCTAAGTTACTACCATCGGTAAACACGGAGGCCCGCGCCTGAAAACGATTGCCGACATAGTCAAGGCTGGCATCAGCGCTTGTCTGACCCTCCGAGTCGCTGAAACTCACGTCATAGCCAACTGATCCCACTCCATTATCCGATCCACGCGAAACAGTGGCACGGGTAGTTGCGGTACGGCTGCGGTAGTCCACATTTGCGCGATGATCACCCCCGAACACATAGGAAATTCCGATGCGCACGCCAAAATTATCGTTGGCAAAATCGTCATCGCCATATTCAGCACCGGCAGTCAGCCGAAGACGGTCATTCAGTCGGTGAATAATATCAAAATATGCTGAAGTGCGATTGGCAAGTCCTCCGCCACGTCGGGAATGGTTAAGCCCGGTGCTTACATATGTTCGTTCAGAGACACTTTGTGTGTAGCTGGCGCTTAGGCTGAGCAGGTCGAAGCTGCTCGGTATTATGTCTCCAACCGTCTGATAGTTGGCCGATTCATAATCGACTGTCAGGCTAAATTGCTTGCGATTGGAAAAGCTGTTTCCGGCTCGTATTCGATAGCCTGCGCGCGCAGCAAACCCGGTACTGTCACCTCTACTTACCGCTGCCTGAACATCAAAAACTCCAGGAACAACCTGAGGGACTATTGTCATTTCTCCTGCAACAAGCTGGAGAGCTTCTGAAATCTGGGTGGCCCCGCCGAGCACGAGATTTTCCGATATTCCGCGACGATAAGAACCCGTAAAAACCGGATCATCGCTATAGACTGGCTCAAAACTCAAGTTTCTCGCAATAACGCCCAAGCCTAAAGTATATTCTTCTTCCCCAACCTCAAGATCAAGGGGTTCAAAGAAATAATCAAGATCAATGGTCTGTTCTCGTCCTGCGGAATCCCGGATACGCAATTGTACATCATTGGATCCGACTTGCAGCGGCAAATTGGCAAGATCGTAACGTCCTGCGTCCAGCTCGAATGTCTGATACTGGCCGCCGTTGATCACCACATCTACTGTAGAGCGGCTGTCGAGGAAAACCTCACGCCCACCCAGCCGCGTAATCGGCTGGAATGGATTGAAAATCTGCCGCCTCTTTTCAACCGCGATGCCGCCGATGAATGGCGTTCTTAACAATGTAATGTTTGACAGGCGCAAATCACCGGCGCTGAACCGTCGATAATGTTCCGGCTGATCGTAAACCGCCCTAACACTGCGGCGGTAGAATTTATATTTGTCCTCGAACTGGTCGCTCAGCGCACCGTCAACTTCGACCACGATATTTTGGTAGCGAGCCGCGCCAAAAACAAAAACCTCCGGTTTCTGGGCACCGTCGCGTTCACTATATTCGAGATTCGTGTTGAAATTCATATAGCCGCTGAAATCGGCCGGTTCAGTTGTGGGCAAGGTCAGCTGAGAGCGGTTGGGGAGTGACTGTCCCAGAGTTCCCGTGGGTCGATATTCCCCGTTAATACTATCAACCACAATTTCGAGCCGCGTTTTGTCAAACCGGATTTCAATCTGCGTCGCTGAAAGGTCGCTTGACGTTACAAATGTTCGATCAGCGAAAGCTTCCGCCAGACGTTGTTTCCCGGCCTCATTGAGCAATGGTGCCATCTGCTCCAGCAGCGATGCCGTTTCAAATAGCGCCTCCCCGTTGGGCTCCAGTTCCAACATGACGTCGCCCAAGACCCGGCGATCGTATATCAGCGGGACGGAAAATGAGATCCGGCGTGGTTGTGGAATGGGATCAACTTGCGCTGTCTGTACTGGCAATAATTGCCAGGCCATCGCTGGCTGTCCAAACGGCATAAACATTGCGCTCGCCAATGCGAGTTTGCTGCAACGTCCCGCTAATAATTTTTTGCCCCCCCGAGTCATCTATGGTTCGACTTTAATTTTTATGGAATCAGGCACAAGTTCTTCATCCAGAGAGATGAAGAAGCTTCGAATTCGGCCAGGCCCAATAACGCCTACGCCAATCTTGCGGGTCATCTCGTCACCCTTGTAACTTTCGCTGAACGACTGCCCATTTTGAGTGGTTCCAGTAATCGTCCAATCAGAAAGGCCTGCCATGAAATATCCGGTTCCATCGTTGGCCAACCGGACCTGGATGCCTGATTCTTCTTCTACTACTTTCGGTTCAATTGATCGAATGGCCGCCACAGGAGACACGCCATCCGGTACGACATTCACCAATACGTTATAATTGATAACCACCTGGACTTGCGAAGCTTCGGCCTCGATTTCGACAGGTATCTGTTGAATCGACATATAGTAGATTTCAGATCTGGCCAGTTCTGGCTCACCGACATACTGGACCCTGAAAACTTGCTGCGATTTTGATTCAACCATCGCCTGCGCAGGGAAAATCAGAAAATTTTCTTCGGCCGGAGTTAGTGTGAGTTCCCCCTCTTCACTAATTTCCCCCAGCATCATTCGGACTTCAAACGGTATGTTGCGTTCACTGTCGTTGGTCAACTCGACGCGAGCGACAGAGCCACGCCCGGTTGGCTCCAGCTCTACAATCATGGGAGATACTCGAGCCGCTTGCGCTGCAGCGGGTCCGAATACCATCGCAAGAACTACCGCTATTTGAAATAATATACGAGCCATCTACTAATCCTATACTGTTAGTATATCGCTATCGCGCCACATTTCGCCGTCATGCAAACGCTTTAACTAATTATTAACGCCGCAACGCTAATTAAAAAGGGAGAGGCTCCACACCTCTCCCCCTTGTTGCTTTGTAGATGTTGATAGACCTAGATCGGGCCCACTGAAACCACAGCCGTATCCGTATAACGACCAGCAAGTGGGCGGAGCGGATTGAATGCCTGTGTGATCGTGGTCCGAAGTACCGCGTCATCGTGGAATGCATCAGTTTGATCTCTGAAACGCGTAAATACGCCTTGGCCCGTGGTCAAGAACACTGGCGAGAACGCGTTGCCATCTGATGGACGCAGGGACAGGTTGTAGTGGATCGTATCGGTGAAATCCGCTGCATCTGGACCGTCGTTGACTTCTGTGGTGGTCATGCCGCCGTTTGTAGAAGTGAGCGTGATTTTCGCAGCATAGTTGCAGCTCGTCCAGATGTTCTGGAAATCATTGTCAAACGCGGTTGTGAGAAGCAAGGCTCCGGAGCCTGGCGCACGCTCGATTGCAAGATTGCCAAAATTGACATTCTGCGGATCGGCAACGCTGCACTCAGGTTGTACATTTGCACGAATACGGAAGTTTTTCGAATCGCTGTCCGCTGCCATTGCTGGAGTTGCGGTCATTGCAGCGGTAGCGATTGCTACCATAAGTAGTTTTTTCATTTTAAATCCCTCTATTCGGATTGGCGGAATTGCCCATCCAAAGGTTATGGCACAGCTAAGCGCCGGTTCTGTTCGAGATTCTGGTATCTCGAACTATCCAAATCTTCCTTTTGGAAGACCAGAATATCAATTACCGCGCCAACTCGACGCAGCTGAAATCTGTCTCTGGAATTTGAGTGAGTTCGAATGGGCTGAAGAATACAGCTCAATGAGCATATTGAGACGTCGCTCATTATTTTTACTAGTCAGGTTATCCACAACCACAGGCTCCCTACAAACAAAACCCAATTACCTTCAATCAAGTTGTCAGTTGCCAAGTGGAATCAAATCCAGAATTCGAAACTTGGCAAGCGACTCGGTTTGCGACCTTGTTGAGATCCCTAGACAATTTTTATTCAAGTTAAAAGCTCGTTAACCACGTGACCATAATTTTCGTTGCAGATGGTTAGCTCGCGTGCACCCTTCAGTCTCAACCGGTAAATGCTAGCCATCCATATCCGGTAGTTATAATTTCAGTGCCTCTTCGTAGGAAAAGCTGAGTTGGATCAACAATGATTACAAAAATTCACGACTTCCAGCAGTCGGCAATAATCCACGACTAGCCGGTTGTTTGCTAGTCAGCAGTTGCTCGCCTGATAATGCGGCCCGTTTGTTGGCGACCTTGATCTGTACTCCTTGATCTCTGCGGGTATTGCTCAGTTCAATTTTTGCTTGGTTACTTGGCCAAAGTTTTTTCAATAGGAAATGCTCGCGTTCGCAGCTGGCGCAGCTTGGCTGTCGCGTGCGTCATGGGCAAATCACCGCCCGGCTAGATGCTCTGCCCGTTGATGTTCTTGGCCATTTTGGAAAGCCATCTCTTATTAGGCAAGGACTGTTCGCCCGATATCGGCCATCTTCCAAATAATCCGGCATTGCGCTCCCCTAATTCTGTGTTTGATGACGCGCTTCTTCAACAACATTTTACATTCATTGCTGCGCCTAATTGCTCCCCGCTCTTTCGAAATTCTTCAACGACGGTATAGTCCCAGCGTTATTGCCGGTTCCAGCTGGTTGAAACGGTTTGTTAATCATAATCTGATATTCGATACTCAGTAGTTGTGTAAGGTTTGGAATATGGCAGAAATTTTAATTGCAGATGATGACGAGATCATTATCGATCTCATTCGCTTTCGCCTGGAAAGCGAGGGGCACACCGTCGTCGCTGCGTCGGACGGCGAAGCCGTGCTGGCAATTCTGGGAGAACGGACGCCCGACCTTATCGTGCTCGACAAGATGATGCCGATCATCTCCGGGATGGAAGTGCTGCGGATCGTCAAGAATACGCCGGGGATCCAAGATATTCCTGTCATCATGCTGACCGCACGAAAGGGCGAGGAGGACGTTGTTGCCGCGTTGAATGCTGGCGCAAACGATTATCTCACCAAGCCTTTCATGCCGCAGGAATTGTTGACGAGAATTGCCATGCAGTTGCAGAAGAGGGAACGCGAGGCTTCGGCCGTTGGTTAAGCATCTGATAGCGAGCCTTGGCTTTGCGATAGCGATACATGCTCCCGGACAGGCGCAGGCGATACAGGCCTTGGATGAAAATCCCGCATCGAAAGAGCAGGCCCAAAAGGCCGATATGCTGCGCCAGCGGCTTGCGATAGAGCCGGATAATGCCGATCTGTGGCGACAGCTTGCGGCAGCAGAAGCCGCAGCTGGCGATCTCGACAAGGCCTATGCAGCGATTGACCGGGCGACATCACTTGCTCCGGCTGACCGTGACATTCAGCTGGCCCGCGCCAATATTCTGCTTTGGCAGGACCGGTTGGCACCCGCCGCCGAACAAGCCGGTGAAGTGCGCGCGGCGGATCCTGATTATCCCGGTTTGGCTGGATTCGATAGCGCATTTGCCCGCCGCCAGGCCGCAATATCAAAATTTGAACCGCTTTCGTTCAGCGCTGTGCTCGGTACATCCGATATTGTGTTCGAAAATGGCCGAAAGCAGAATTGGCAAAACGCCGTTGTCGCGGTGGCCTTTGGAAATGTGGAGCGCACGATTTTCGAGCTGGATGCAGATGTGGAGCGTCGGGCTGCCACGGATGTAAGGCTGTCCGGCCGGGCCACGACCCGCATCAGCAATGGCAGTTTTTATCTGGGAGCGGGCATCACTCCGGAGGCGGATTTCAGAGACCAATGGCGGCTGGTTGCCGGCGGCCAGATTCTCGTCGCGTCCGGCTTGCGGGGAACAGCCGATCTGCGTTTGGCGCGCTACAGCAGCGGGGTTTCCGCCAGTATCGAGCCGGGGATCTCCTATGTGGCCGCGCCAGGCTTGGCGCTGTCCGCGCGCATGATCAATTTGCTCGACGGGGATGGGGACCACCGGATTGGTGCTGCGGCGCGGATTGATTATGAACTGGCCAATGGCAATATTCTTTTCGGTAGCGCAGCCCGCTATCCGGACCGCGAGGCCGACATCACCAAGCAATTGAGATCATTCGCGATTGGCGGTACAGTCAATCTCTCCCCACATTTGCGTTTGCGTCTGGCCGCATCGGACGAAAAACGCGAGGAATCCTATCACCGGCAAGCGATCAACGTGGGGCTGACCTATAGATTTTCTCAGCCATGAATATTTATGACGGACTGATACAATTTTGCATCTGGACGACCTGCATTTTAACTGCGGCATTTGCCCTGCTTGTGTTGCGCCGTTGGTTCACCGAACGCCGGGAACCGATATATAACGCACGCCAAAAAGCAATTACCCGCAGCTATTTACAGAGGGTTGGAGGATTTGACGTCGAACCGACCAATGTCAATTGGTCGATCGCGGAACGTTTGCAGTCATTGAGCCATTTGCTGATGCTGGTACGCGGCGAGGAACGCAGCAAGCTGATCCAGCTGGCGGAGATCGACGGGCTGCTTAAGGCACCGCTCCGCCAGTGCAGTGCCTGGCGCGCTGCGCGGCGTATTGATGCGGTGCGGACTTTGCAGCAATATGGTGGAGAAGCGGCAATTGCCAAATTGCGGGAAGTGCTGCGATATGATCGCCATCGCATCGTGCGGCTGAACGCAGCCTTTGCCCTCGCGAATTTTCACCAGCTTCCGCCGCCGCGTGAAACGATCGCGCTGATCGGGATGCCATCGCGCGCGCCGACCAGATTGGACGTTGCCATGCTCCGCGCACTCGCTCCGGAATATCCCGCTCAGCTGGTTCATATTCTCGGAGACGTGATGTCGCATGCACGGCGCGCTGCCATTATCGATGCTTTGGGCTGGTCAGGAGATCCAGCGGTTTTGCCGGCCCTGGAGCGGGCCGGATCGTTTGACAATATTGAAATCCGTTGTTCTGCACTGCGCGCAGCCGGCAAGCTCGGGCATCCTTCGGTCGCCCCATGGGTATTGAAGGCGCTCGAGGATGCTAACCCCATGGTCCGTGTCCAGGCCGTTAACAGTTGTGACGCCTTGCGCTTGACGCGGGCTTTGCCAAAGCTGCGGACACTGGTTCATGATTCCGAACTATGGGTCCGTCTGAGGGCAGAGGAGGCGATTCCCCGGCTCGAATCACTCGTCACCAAACGTGAGGTTAAAATCGCCAGGAAAGATGCCGCATGACCACGGAATCCATCTTGAATCTGGCAACGCAGATTGTGATGTATCTGGCTTATATATGCCTGATCGTTGTGGTGTTTCGCAATTTTATCAGTGTTGTGCAGCTCGTAATGGCTGCAATTATTTTCGCTACACGGGTAAAGCCTTCATCGGCCTCGCTTGACCTGTGGCATCGCTATGGTGATCTCGCGTTACCGGTCTCGGTGATCGTGCCGGCCTTTAATGAGGAATTGTCGATCGTACAGAGTGTAGGGGCCATACTCGCGCTTGAATATCCCGAACATGAAGTGATCGTAGTCAACGACGGATCCAGCGACCGTACAATTCAGGAACTGATCGACGGCTTTGATTGTGTGCCGAGCGACCGAAAGCAAATAGAGGTTTTGCAGCACACAAAGATACTCGGCGTCTATCAGTCGCGCAAACATGCCAATCTGATCATCGTCGACAAAGAGAATGGCCGTAAAGCCGACGCATCCAATGCCGGTATCGGCTTTGCCCGAACACCCTTGGTCTGTGTGATCGATGCGGATTCCATCATCGAAACCGACGGGCTGTTGCGAGCCACCGAACCGTTCATGTATGATACCGGGAAAATGGTTGCTGTCGGCGGCGCCATCCGGATTGCCAACGGCTGCGAGATCAGAGCCGGCTCTCTCCGCAAGATTGGTGTGTCCAAGGCATGGTTGCCCCGTTTCCAGATTGTCGAATATCTGCGTGCTTTTCTTACCGCGAGGGTCGCCAACGCCGAAGGCGATTCGCTGATGCTCATTTCAGGAGCTTTTGGCATTTTCCGGCGATCCGCCCTGATCGAAGTGGGTGGCTACGAGCATGAGACAGTCGCAGAAGATCTCGAGCTGATCGTCCGTATTCATCGCTATATGCGCGAGCATAAACGGGAATATAAGATCGGCTTCGTTCCGGAAATCGTGTGCTGGACCGAGGCGCCGACGACCTGGGCCGGTCTGCGCAATCAGCGGGCGCGCTGGCAACAGGGTGCATTGGAGACGCTGATCCGGCATCGCCGGATGATCCTCAATCCGCGTTATGGACGGATTGGCATGCTTTCAATGCCTCAAATCGTGATCGAAGATGTCATCGGACCTCCGACAGAATTGATCGGCTATTTGGTAATTCCGGCTGCGATCCTGCTCGGGGTGATGGATCCGACTACGGTGGTTCTTTTTCTGTGTCTGACGGTTCTGTTCGGTTCTGGCTTGAGCGTCGGCACGCTTGCGATCGAAGAATTGCAGCTCAAGCGGACACCATCTGCCCGCGATCTGGTTCGTGTCGGCGCGGCGGCCTTTGCTGAGAATTTCGGATATCGGCAAGCCAATCTTGCTTTCCGTTTCGCGGGTATAGGCCGACATTTGCGCAAGGACACCAGTTGGGCCGCCGTCCCGCGGGAAGGTTTTGATTCGAAGCTGGAATAAGCTTTCAGGCGGCTATGGGCGGTCCCGAACTGGCGGCCACCAACATCCGAAAATTCAGAGTTGCAACGATCCGAGGCAGTGCTCTCATATAGTGTAGCTCTTCCTTTGATCAGTCAGCTGCCACTGCACATGCGGTCGTCCCGGCGGGCTGGCCGTGTCCCGTTTGCCACAGAAGCACGGGCGGAATAAAGATTATCTGCTCACGGTCGGTAAATTAATGAGAATCACTTGCAATAGCAATAAGAAGCTGTAATTGGCCTGCCTTTGATGCGAATGATTCGCATAACCAATAGCAGGGGGCGAGAGTGGCCAAAAAACCTATGGGGCGTATTTCGAAATCCGTGGCGGTTGCAGCATTGCTGGCGACGGCAGCTTCCGCCTCCGCATCAGCCTTGTCGACCATCCCTGTCGAGCTAAGTGTCGGTGGCATGTTCGCCCAGGCGGACTGGATCGTAAAGATTGTCATCATCGGGCTGATCATTGCCTCGCTGGTCAGCTGGACCATATTCATTGCCAAATTATCGGAGCTGCGCAAAGCAATGGCAGCAGAGCGGATCGTACATGACGAAGTCGCCAAGCTGCGGTCTCTCGATGATGCTGGCCGAGATCCGGTTCTGTCGAAGACGGCGCTGGTGCAAGAAGCGTCGGCCGAGCTCGCGCTTTCCGCCGATGCCCTGCAAGATGGCGACGGCATCAAGGAGCGCATTATTTCCCGCTTCGAACGATATGAAGCCGCTCTGTCCCGTAGAATGACGCGCGGCGTCAATATCCTCGCGACCATTGGTGCCACGGCGCCATTTGTTGGACTGTTCGGCACGGTCTGGGGCATTATGAACAGCTTCATCGGCATCGCCGAGAAGCAGACCACCAATCTCGCCGTTGTCGCTCCCGGTATCGCAGAGGCTCTGCTTGCCACTGCACTGGGACTTGTGGCCGCCATTCCTGCCGTTGTCATGTATAACCATTTCTCGCGCCAGATTTCTGCCTATCGCGCGCTTGTATCGGACACTGCTGCCGCCATTTTGCGGCTGGTATCCCGCGATCTCAGCCGCGGCACCGTGAAGATCAAGAAGGATTGAAACGATGTCGATCCGGCTCAACGACAATAGCGATGACCTTCCGGTAAATCATGACATCAATGTCACGCCTTTCATCGACGTGATGCTGGTGTTGCTGATCATCTTCATGGTCGCGGCTCCGCTGGCGACGGTCGACGTGAAAGTCGATCTGCCGGTTTCCACGGCCAACGCTGCGCCGAAACCCGACAAGCCGGTCTTTCTGTCGATCCAGGCCGACGGCAATATCCTTGTGAACGAAACGCCGGTCTCCGAAGCCGGCCTGGGAGCCGCGATCGAGACCGCGACGCGATCCGACAGGGAGCAGCGCATCTTTTTGCGGGCCGACAAGACCATCACTTATGACGCGATCATGGGTGCGATGAATTCATTGCGCTCTGCCGGCTACCTGCACGTCGCCCTGGTGGGCGCGGAATCGGGTTCGGCAAAATGATCGAGGCGATGCTCAGCTCCGACGAAAAACGTCGCTGGGTTTTCGCTGCAGCCATTGCTGTAGCAGCACATGCCTTTCTGGGGCTGGCTGCCATGGCATGGAAAGCTCCACATGATCGCCCCATCCCTGAACCGGTGGTCCTTGTGGAGCTTCCCCCTGCGAGTGCGAGCGAGGCCATGTCTGAGCCTGCGCCCGCATCGCAGCCGGAATATATCCCGCCGCAACAGGCTCTGCCCTTCAAGGTGCCGCCCGTGCGCGCGCCTTTGCCGGATGATGCGGTGATTTTGCCGCCAGAGCAGAAACGACCGCTAGTTTCATCCGCGCCAACGCCTCAGATCAACACGGCCCCTGTTGCAGCCTCCGCGCCAGCGAGGGTAGAGGCACCGCCAACCGCTTCGGCGAGCACAGCCCCGAGCAACAGCTCCGGTAACAGCCCGAAGGCGAAGCAGGAAAAGGCCAACTATTATGCGATGGTCAGCGCACATCTGAACCAGCGCAAAAAATACCCCACCGAAGCGCGCAAGGCCCGTGAACAGGGCGTCGTCAAGGTTCGGTTCACGGTGGATCGCAGCGGAAATATTTCCAATGTGTCGATCACCGGTTCGAGCGGACATGCCATTCTCGACGAGGCGACCTTGGCGCTGATGCAACGCGTCGCCCCTTTGCCTGCCATGCCCGCATCCATGGAGCGAGACAAAGTCACGATCTCGCTACCCATTGACTATTCCCTCAGAACTCGTTGAAAAATAAGGAAACGATACGATGAATAAAAATACGCCCCATATGCAGAGACCAGCCAGCCTCCGCTTCGCCAGCCTGGGTAAACGCAGCGCGGTAGTCGCATTGGGTCTGACCACTGCGCTCTCCACCGCCCCGGCATTTGCACAGGATGCGGAGCCCGAAGAGGTCGAGCTGGAAACATTGCAGATCGAAGATAATGCCGCTGATGTGAACCCTTATACCCAGAAGGGCGCTCCCTATAAGGCGCGTATTTCCGGCGACCTTCGCCGCGTTAAGCCCTTGTCGGAAACGCCGGCAACGATCACCGTGCTGACGGAAAGCCAGCTCGACGAGCAGGGCGCTACCAACCTGCGCGATATTCTCGACAACCAGCCCGGCGTGACCGTCGGTACCGGTGAAAACGGCAACGCCTTTGGCGACCGCTATATCATCCGTGGCCATGAAGCGCGTAGCGATGTGTTTGTCGACGGTCTGCGTGATCCGGGCATGACGACGCGCGAAACCTTTGCGGTCGAACAGATTGAAATCACCAAGGGCCCAAGCTCTTCCTTCGCAGGTCGCGGCTCAACCGGCGGCGCGGTGAACTCGATCACCAAGCAGGCCAGCACCGACTATAATTTCAACCGCATCGACCTGGGTATCGGCACCGACGATTTCTACCGCGTTACCCTGGACAGCAACTGGGCGCTGAGCGACGATATCGCGCTCCGTGCCAATCTTCTGTACGGCTATGACGAAGCGCCGAACCGCAATTTCTCGGATCGCGAGCGCATTGGTGCGGCGATTTCCGGCAGCTTCAAGCTGAATGACACGGTTCGTGTGCTGCTCGACTATTATCATCTCGAAGCTGATGACACGCCTGATCTGGGCGGATATGTTCCGCGGCCCACCGGTAACGGACCCAGCGATGTGACCGTCTACGGTCCGTGGGACGATGTGCCAAATTATGCCCAGACCGGAGACTTTCTCAACACCAACGTCGATACGTTTACCGGACGTATCTTCATTACACCGTTCGAAGGGTTCACGATCGTGAACTCCACGCGCTACGGCGAAACGTCCAACGGCTATGTCCTGACCGGCCTTCGTGGCGGTGCCTATGATGCCGACACGGATACATTCGGACCCGTCACGCTAAGCACCCATCAGGGCAATCAGGAAGTCGAATATTTCGTCAACCAGCTGAACATTCTCGGCGAGTTTGATACCGGCTCGATCGCGCATAATCTGGTCGCCGGTGTCGAATATTCCGATCTCAAAGTGGCCAACGGCACTTATGACCTGACCACCAACGGAGCCACCAACTGTGTGACACAGGGACGCGGCGGATTGAGTCCGTCTTTCTGCATCACCGATGAAAACCGGAATGTGAACGTAACCGATATCCACAATATCCTGCAGCGGGATATTGCCTTCGGAGCTATCGACAGCAACTGGCAAGTAGAAACAATGTCGGTCTATCTGATGGACACCGTTGACATCAATCCATGGCTTTCCGTCCATGGCGGTGTTCGCGTTGATGCGTTTGATTACAGCAATGATGTTGTCAGCCGCGGAGCAGAAACCGGCTATCGTTACAAAGACACGTTGTGGAACGGTCATGCCGGTGTTGGCGTGAAGCCGATGGAAGAAGTCTATGTCTATTTCAACTGGGGCACGGCCAAGAATATCAATGGCGGTGAATCCGATCTGGGCGGCAACTGCGGTTATGGCGGCATCTGCGTCGATGACGGAACAGGCATTGGTGACGGACGTCCGGAAAGCTCGACCAGCTATGAACTGGGCGTGAAAGCGGATCTGTTCGACGATCATCTGATGCTTACTGCTGCGGCTTTTCAGATCACCAAGAGCGACGTGTTTGAATCGGCTGGCGATGACTATGCCGCGGGCGGAAGCCTGAACACCGGTGAAAACCGTGTTCGCGGTATCGAACTGGGCCTCGTCGGCAATATCACGCCCAAACTCTCCGGTCAGGCGTCGGTTACGTTCATGGATTCGGAGGTCACCGGTTCCAACGACGCCGACAAGATCGGTCGTCGTTTGAGCAACTTCTCCAATACGCAGGCATCGGCGCAGCTTCGCTATCAGGCGACAGAGGCATTCGCCTTTGGCGGCACCGCTACCTACAAGGGAGAAATGTTCACCGGACAGCCTGACGATGCCGCAAGCTATGACAGCGCGCTGGAAGTCTATACCTACCGCGTCCCGGATTACTGGACCTTTGACGCTTTCGCGAGCTACAAGGTGAACGAGAATCTCTCGGCCCGGGTGAATATGACCAACGTGGGCAACAAGGATTATTATCTTGCCGGTTACCGCAGCGGTCACTTCCTGTACAAAGGCGATGAGCGTCGGGCGACGCTAACGCTTACCGGACGTTTCTGATACGAGAAGGGGGAGCGGCGAGTCGTCGCTCCCCCTTTCCAATCTAACAAACGGCTGGTCCCATGCTTACAATCATCGAAAATATTCTGGACGAAGAACAGGTCCGGGATTTCAGACAGAAGCTGGAAGTCGCCGAATGGACCGATGGTGCAGAATCCGCAGGCACCCGCTCGGTGAAGGTGAAGCAGAATTTGCAGCTCGGGCGGCAGAACGCGCTTTCGGTCGAACTGGGCAATATTATCCTTCGCAAATTGGGCAATGATCCGCTGTTTATCTCGGCCTCCCTGGCCGAGAAAATCTGGCCCCCCATATTCAATCTCTATCAGAACGGCGGCCATTATGGCACGCACAGCGACGCCGCCCTGATGCGCCTTCCTGAAGCCAACATGACCATCCGCAGCGATCTGTCGGCCACGATATTTCTATCCGATCCGGATGAATATGATGGCGGAGAACTGGTGATCGAGCAGCAATATGGCGCGCAGCCGGTGAAACTGGCTGCCGGTGATATGGTGCTTTATCCCTCATCCAGCCTGCACCAGGTTACGCCCGTCACGCGCGGCCAGCGGATTTGTGCGATCACTTGGATGCAAAGCGCCGTTGCCGATCCGTCTGCGCGGGAATTGCTGTTTGATCTGGACCAGTCGATACAATCGCTAACGCCGGACCGGCCGCATGATGATCCGGATATTGATCGGTTGATTCACGTTTATCATAATATGTTGCGGCGCTGGGCAACAGTATGAACGGTTTTCCGTCGAAGGCGCTGCTGTGGCTCCTCCTTTCAGTCCCCGGAATCCTGATGATCTGGTCCTTCTCGCAAGGGGAAGCACTGGCGATGGATATGCTGCATCCCAGCGGGGAAATGTCGGTCCGGCTGATGATCCTCGCCATGCTTCCCGGGCCGTTATCCGAATTTTTTGGTCTCAATCGCTTTTTCAGGGGCTGGATCGCAATCCGCCGCAATCTGGGCGTCGCGGCTTTCGGTTACGCCATGCTCCATCTGGTTTTTTACATATTCGATATGAACAGCCTTGCTGCGATGGTCGAAGAATTTGGCATTCCGGGAATCTGGACCGGCTGGCTCTCGCTCGTCCTGATGCTCCTCCCCGCAGTGATAAGCTTCAACTATGCGATGCGTAAGCTTGGACGGAACTGGAAAAGGGTTCAGCGGCTCGTCTATCCGGCCCTGATCATAGGGCTGGCGCACTGGATTTTGCTTGATTGGGCGTGGCAGCCAGCAATAGTTCATCTGGCCCCGCTCATAATCGCATGGATTTTACGCTATACCGGCCGCAGACGGCGGCGCCACATGCAACGGAGTATGACATGAGAAAAATTTCCCGGAAATATGCAGCAGCAGCTGCTGCCGCGTTGGTCGCGCTGACGCTGGCGCAACCGGCTTATGCAGATGGCGATATCACATGTAACGCGGGGCCGGCCAAAAACTGGAAGTCGATCACCAAGCTGAAGAAAAAGGCATGGATGGAGGGCTGGGAACTGCTCAAGACCCAGGTCGAGGGAGATTGCTACGAAGTCTATGCCCGGACCGAAAGCGGGCAAGCGATCGAGGCGTTTTTTCACCCCGTCACTCTCAAGAAACTGGTGGTCTACCGGCGCGGCACCGAGATTTACCGGGCCCCGGGATTTACCGGCTAGGGCCATATCGTTCCCGGCTTGACGGACCCTGACCGGCAGCGTCCAACACAGTCTGCTGCTACCGAATGAAAAGCCGGTTGGGCGGATGAGGGTTTTTCCGGCAGCTGATGTTTGAAACCGCCGCGCAAATGTGGACATCTTGACACGCTGTCGTATAAATCTAGACCGCAATAATCCACTGCGCTCGACAAGAGTGGGCTTGGCCAACACAAAAGGGAATTCAACATGCGTGAAGCAGTCATCGTATCCTATGCTCGTACCGGACTGGCCAAAGCGGGTCGCGGCGGCTTCAATATCACGCCTCCGATGACAATGGCGGCCCATGCCATCAAGCATGCCGTCGCGAAATCGGGCGTTGAAGGTGACTTTGTCGATGATTGCATAATCGGCAATGTCGCGCACGGCGCTCCCAATATCGGGCGTAACGCCGCGCTTCTAGCCGGGCTTCCCAAGACAACGGCCGGAGCAACGGTCAATCGTTTCTGTTCGTCGGGTATGCAGTCCATTGCGATCGCGGCAAACCATATCCGCGGCGATGGCGCGGATTGCGTTGTCGCGGGCGGTGTCGAAAGCATCTCGATGCAAGGGCCTCGCGCTCCCGAAGGCAGCATCGACAATGAAATCCTGAAAATTGCGCCAGCAATCTTCATGCCGATGATCGAAACCGCCGATATTGTGGCCGAGCGTTATAATGTCAGCCGCGAATATCAGGATGAATATTCCCTGCAATCGCAGCAGCGCATGGCGAAGGCTCAGGAAGCAGGGCTTTTTGCCGACGAAATCGTGCCGATGCAGACCAGAATGAAGCTGGTCGACAGGGAGACCAAGGAAGAGAGCATCGTCGATTATACGGTTGATCGGGACGAGTGCAATCGCCCGACAACGACGTTGGAAGGCCTGGCCAGTCTGAAGCCGATCATGGGCGAAGACAAATATATCACCGCCGGCAATGCCAGCCAATTGTCGGACGGAGCCGCGGCGGTCCTGTTAATGGAAGCCAAGGAGGCCGAGCGCCGTGGCCTGAAACCATTGGGGCGTTTTGTATCCTGGGCCGTTGCCGGATGCGAGCCGGACGAAATGGGTATTGGCCCGGTATTCGCGGTACCCAAGCTGCTTGAACGGCAGGGACTGACCGTCGACGATATCGATATCTGGGAACTCAATGAAGCCTTTGCCAGCCAGTGCCTGTACAGCCGCGATCGTCTCGGGATTGACCCGGCGAAATATAATGTCAATGGCGGCTCGATCGCAATTGGTCATCCCTTTGGCATGACTGGCACGCGCTGTGCAGGGCACTTGTTGCAGGAAGGGCGTCGTCGCGGAGCAAAATGGGGCGTCGTCACCATGTGCATCGGCGGCGGTCAGGGCGGTGCCGGGCTGTTCGAGATTTATCCCTGACCGCTGACAACAACCGCAGCTCAGTATATTGTAAGGATTAGAAGCAGTTTTGGACCAACTTACAGACGAACAAGTCGAACGCCGGTTATCGGATGCTTTGGCCAACCGCTCCTCCGTGTCTTCGGAGAAGCTGATCGCCGGATTGCTCCGTACCTTCAATCTGAAGGACGATGCTGCTGACGAATTTATATATCCGGCGCTCAATTCAACCGCCCGCGAACGGATTTTTGGCGGTCAGGTGATTGCCCAGGCGATTGTCGCTGCCGATCGCACGGTCGATGGCGAGAAGAATATCCATTCGCTCCATTCCTATTTCCTGCGGGCAGGGGATGAAACCAAGCCGCTGCATTTCCGGGTGCATCGCGATTTTGATGGCCGCAGCATTTCCAACCGCAGGGTCGTTGTCCGGCAGGATGACAAGGTCATTTTCAACCTGACGGCTTCCTTCCAGAAGCCCGCCGAAGGGCTAGCGCATCAAATCAAGATGCCGGATGTCCTGCCGCCCGAACAATGTATGAGCGCGATGGAGCAGATCGCCCGCAACCCACAGGTTTCGGACGAGCATGTCGAGCGGATGAGTATGCCGCGGCCCTTTGATGTCCGCAGCATGCGACCGGAAGGCAAAAGCCGGGACGCGCATCAATATCAGTGGTTCAAGACGGTTGCACCGCTGCCCGATGATCCGCTCATCCACCGCGCGACCCTCGCTTTCGCATCCGATATGGGGTTATTGTCGACGTCGATGATCCCGCACGGATTGCACTGGACGACGCCCGGATTATTCTCGACCAGCCTCGACCATGCGATGTGGTTCCATGATGATTTCAGGATCGATCAGTGGATATGCTATGTCATGGACAGCGACTGGACCGGCCATGAGCGCGGTCTCAATCGGGGTTCACTCTATACCCAGGATGGCATTTTGGTCGCATCAGCAGTGCAGGAAGGCATGATGCGTCTGGTGCCGTCAAAAGACTGATTACGAGAAAAGCGACTTCAGATCCTTCTTCAAAATTTTGCCATTGGCGTTGCGCGGCAGGCTGTCTGAGCGAAACAGGATTTTCACCGGCACTTTGAAATTTGCCAGCCGTTCGCGCACCCATTGCTGCAATTCCGCTTCGCTGGCTGTTTTTCCGGGAGCCAGCTGGACAATGGCGGCCGGTTCCTCGCCCAGCATCTTGTGATCGATACCGATCAAGGCGGCATCCATCACGGCGGGATGATCGTAAAGAACATTCTCGACCTCGGACGAGTAGATATTCTCCCCGCCACGGATGATCATGTCTTTCGCACGGTCAACAATATAACAGAAGCCCTCCTCGTCCAGTCGCGCGAGATCGCCGGTACGGACCCAGCCGTCGACAAACGTGTCGGCGGTCGCTTGCGGGCGCTTCCAATAGCCTTTTACGATCATCGGACCACGGGCCCAAAGCTCACCGACTTCGCCGATCGGCATTTCGGTAGTGCCATCCTCGTCCATCACCTTAAGATCGGCAGCGGCCACTGGCGGTCCGCAACTGGTCGGGCGGTTGAGATAATCCTCGGCGCTGTGCGATGTCACCGTGGCCATGGTTTCGGTCATGCCCCAGCCATTGCCGGGCAGCGCGCCAAAAACTTCAAAAATCTTCCGGGCCAGCTCCGGCGCTGAAGGGGCGCCGCCATAGCTGATCGCATCAAGGGAAGTCAGATCATATTGCGCGCGGTCCGGATGTTCGATCAATTGCCACGCAATGAAGGGCACGCCGCCGGTTGCATTGACCTTTTCCCGTTCGATGATCTTCATCGCCTGGACCGTGTCCCACTTGTGCAGGAAGATCATCTTGTGGCCGCCGTGCACGGTCGGCATCATGGTGGCGGAACAGGCGGTGCAATGGAACATCGGCACCACGGTCAAGCCAACCCGGGTCGTTGCTTCGGGCAGTATATCCCCCCGGCGCAAAGCCTGAGCGGCTCCGGAATAGCCGACGGTGACAGCATTGCTGGTCAGATTGCGATGCGTGCCGAGTGCGCCTTTCGGTTGCCCGGTCGTGCCGCTGGTATAGAAAATCGTCGACGGATCATCCGGTGCAATATCCACTGCAGGCAGATTCTGGTCCGGCAGATCGCCATAGCCATTGGGGAGGCCGATGATATCTTCGAGAGGACGGGCTGGCGTTGCCAATGGGCTCTGGCTGCGCGCGACGATGACATGTTGCAAATCCGGTAGATCCGCCAGATGCGGAGAAATGCGGTCCCATCTCTCGGCATCGCACAGCAATACACTGGTCTCAGAATTCTCCAGACCGAACACCAGTTCCTGATCGGTCCACCATGCATTGAGCGGGACGACAATGGCGCCGATCGCCGTGGCGGCAAAGAAAATCACCGGCCATTCCGGCAAATTGCGCATCGCCAGTGAAATCCGGTCACCCTTGGTCACACCGATTTTCTGAAGTTCCACTGCCAGAGCAGCCACGGCGCGATACCAGTTTTCATAGGTAACGCGTTCGTCTTCAAAAATCAGAAATTCGCTGTCGCCATGGCCGCGCGCATGTTCGGCAAGAGCTGCGAGACTGGGATGGGCATTTTTCCAGACACGGGTCGCGATCCCGTCGATGTCGACCGTCTCCATCTCAAACGGCTGGCCTGGCGCGCAAAGCAATGCTTCGACATCCTTGCGCGAACGTACCGGCCATCCAGCGGGCGATGTCCACTTTTCCAGTGGATCTATTGCTCGAACTGACAAATTCTCTCTCCTAATCGATGAACATGCGGCTATCCGTTAAACTTGCCTCCTGCATCAGCTTTTTCCTGCAGCAGCTTTGCCACCGGCAGATCATGTTTCTTCAAACCGGCAACGACCTTGTCCAATCCAACCGTATCGGCCCAGAACATCGGACCGCCGGTATAGAGCGGCCAGCCATAGCCGTTGATCCAGACGACATCGATATCGCTTGCACGCTGGGCCATGCCTTCTTCGAGGATTTTGGCGCCTTCGTTGACCATCGGATATAGCAGCCGCTCGCGGATCTCGTCCTTGGAAATGTCACGTTGCTGCTTGCCGGCTTTGGCGGCGAATTCGGCGATGATCTGCTTGACCTCATCGGACGGCGTTCGCTGACGCGCCTGATCATAATCATAAAATCCCTTGCCGACTTTCTGGCCCCAGCGGCCCACGGCACATAGAGCGTCGCGCAATGTCTCGACGCGCTCCGGATCCCGATGCCATCCGATATCGAGACCGGCGAGATCGGACATCTGGAACGGACCCATCGGAAAGCCGAACTCGAGCAATACATCGTCGACTTCCCAGTAATTGGCGCCTTCCATGATCATCTGATTGGCCTGTTCCTGACGCGGGCTGAGCATCCGGTTGCCGATAAAGCCGGGGCAAACACCGGATACCGCTGCAACCTTGCCGATTGTCTTCGACAGTTTCATCGCCGTCATCAGAACGTCATCAGCGGTTTTCTCGCCGCGCACGATTTCGAGCAATTTCATCACATTGGCTGGCGAGAAAAAGTGCAAGCCGAGCACATATTCGGGGCGCTTGGTCACCGCCGCGATCTCGTCGATATTCAGATAGCTGGTGTTGCTGGCAAGGATCGCGCCCTGTTTCACAATGCTATCAAGCTTGGTGAACACTTCCTTTTTGACATCCATATTCTCGAACACCGCTTCGATCACCAGATCGCAATCGGCGAGATCGTCATAGGACAGGCTGGGGGTCAAAATGCTCATTGCATCCTCGACCTGCTGCTCGGTCATGCGGCCGCGCTTGGCCGTATTCTCGTAATTTTTACGGATCACGCCAACGCCCCGGTCGAGCGCTTCCTCTTTCAGCTCGACAATGGTGACTGGAATACCAGCGGAGAGAAAGTTCATGCCGATACCGCCGCCCATGGTGCCGGCGCCCAATATGCCAACCTTCTTGATCGGGATAAGATCGATCTTGGGATCGATGCCGTCAATCTTGTTTGCCGCCCGTTCGGCGAAGAAATAATGCTGCATGGCGGCTGCCTGAGTGCCGGTCATCAGCTTGGTGAACAATTCACGTTCTTTTGCGACGCCATCGGCATAGGACATTTCGCCCGCCGCCTTGACTGCTTGAATGCCTGCCTCCGGAGCGTCGAAGCCGCGAATCTTGCGGTTGTTCTGCTGCCGGAATTCGTCGAATATCGCCGGATTTTTCACGCCATCTTCATTGACTGTGCCCTCGGAAGAACGCGGCGGTGCCTTGCCAACCTGTTCACGGGCAAAGGCAATGGCATCGTCGGCCAGACTGTTCTCTCCAACGATCTTGTCGATCAACCCAATGGCATGCGCTTTTTTGGCCGAAATCGGGTTGCCGATCACCACCATCGGCAATGCTGCTTCTGCGCCGACCACGCGCGGCAGGCGCTGGGTTCCGGCGGCGCCCGGGATCAGGCCCAATTTCACTTCCGGCAGGCCGATTTTCGCCGACGGCACGGCAATCCGATAGTGGCAGGCCAGAGCGACCTCGCAGCCACCACCGAGAGCAGTGCCGTGGATAGCCGCAACAACCGGCTTGCTGCTGGCCTCGAGCCGATCAAGCGCCGCACCGAGATCCGGCCCCTTCATAGGCTTGCCAAATTCGGTAATATCGGCACCGGCAAAAAACGTCCGGCCATCACAGCGGATGACCACAGCCTCGACCTCATCGTCTGACAGGGCCTCGTCAATACCGTCGACCAGTCCCTGGCGAACGGCCGCGCCCAGCGCATTGACCGGAGGATTATTGGACAGGATGACCAGAATATTATCATGCTTTTCGGTGGTAACGACAGACATTTTTCTCTCCTACAAGACATGTTTCGGCAGCAAATAGACGTGTTTCTACACGTCAGTTAAGCGCAGCAATTGGACCAGATGTCCGGATATCACAAAGAATGGCGATTGGATATCGGGCTTCTATCATCATCAAATTCAATTGAAAAAACGGGACGTTTCTGTTGTCGTTTTGGCATCGTTATGAGACGCTGGCAGGACTTGAGCTTTGGCCATGATATCAGGCAGCCGGTTATCGAAGCTCAACCGCCCGCTTATAAGCGGCCTCAAGCGTATCGCGGATCTGGGCGGAAAATTCACCCTTTCCGTTCAGCGCGTCGAGACCGGCCGCCGTGGTGCCACCTTTGCTGGTGACATTTTTGCGCAAATCCTCGAGCGACAGGTCGGATTGTAGCGCCAACTCCAATGTTCCGCGAACAGTCCCCAGAACCAGGTTTTTGGCATCTTTCTCACTGAAGCCCAGATTTTCAGCGGCCTCGACATAGGCGCGCAGCATTTCGAAAACATAGCCGGGACCGCTTCCGGCCACCGCAGTCAGGCGATCGAGCATGTCCTCGCTGTCCACCCAGACGATTTCGCCCGAACATAAGGCCAGTCGTTCGATTTCGCCGGAAGCATTTTCGGATACCGCGCCATGGGCATAAAGGCCGCTGACACCCTTGCCGATGACGGCGGGCAGGTTCGGCATGATCCGGATCACCGAGCGTCCCGGCGCATGGGCTGCGAGCTTTGCCGCGGAATATCCGGCCGCTATCGAACTTATCACGCCGGAAGGACTTAATCGCGGTAGATAGGCGGGAAGCACATCATCAATCAGCTGCGGTTTCAGCGCGACGATAAGATAGTCAAAAACCTGCTCGCCCAGTTCCTCGACCGAGCCGACCTGGGATACGCCCTCGGGGAGATCCGGATTGGCAGGATCCGCCACCGTAAATTCATGATCGGTGTTCGCGGCCCAGGCCTTCAGCAGCGCACCGCCCATGTTTCCGCATCCAAGGAGCAATATTTTTGTCAAATTAATCTCTTGCTGTTAGTGATAATATGGTTGTGCAATATGCTTAGTATTCAAAACAGACATGTCAACAAATGCTTATTTTATATAGCTTTCGTGCAAAATTATATGTTTTGATCACTAAATTATTGCACTGGATAGGTTCAATCCCTACCTCCTTCAAAGAGTAATAAGGGCATCAGGTCAAATGGTACAAGGTAAAACAATCGTTGTGAAAGTCGGCTCCAGCCTGCTTGCTAACGAAGAACGGCTCACGCCGCGCTGGGCTTTCATGCATAAATTGCTGGAAGACCTCGCCCGGTTGCGGGAAGGCGGAGCGAAAGTCATCTTATGCTCGTCCGGCTCTGTCGCATTGGGCATGAATATGATTGGCCAGCGACCCGAGACAGCCGGGCTGCGCGACAAGCAGGCCGCCGCGGCCTGCGGCATGCCGCTTCTGCTCAATGCCTATAAGCAGGTTGCCCACGAATATAGTTTTGAAATAGCACAGGTGCTGGTGACCTTGCGCGACCTGGAAGACCGCAAAAGGTTTCTGAATACCAAGAACACGGTCGACCGCCTGCTCGATGCGAATATCATGCCGATCATCAACGAGAATGACACGATCACGACCGAAGAAATCCGGGTTGGCGACAATGACCGGCTGTCAGCGAAAATCGCGCAGATGCTGCAGGCCGACGAGCTGATCATATTGACGCAGGTCGATGGCCTGTTCGACAAGGACCCTTCGGAACCCGGTGCCCAGTTGGTCGAGGAAGTAACCGATGTCTCACCCTATCTCGCGGTGACGGAGGGCGTGAGCAGCCTCGGCAGCGGCGGCATGCTGACGAAAATCCAGGCAGCCCATATGGCGCAAAATGCAGGCTGCGACACGCGGATCGCGCATGGAGAACATGACAATCCGGTAACGTCCGTTTTGAACAATGAAAGACGACACACGAGAATTCTTGCCAATGAGCGTCCCGAATCTGCCTGGGCAAACTGGTTGTCAGACCGTCTGCAAATGGCGGGAAGCATTGTGGTGACCGAGGCGACCGCCGAAGCATTCAAATCCGGCCGGCGGAATATTGGCCGGGAAGATGTGCTCTCCATCCAGGGGCCTTATGTCAAAGGCGATGTGATCCACATTTATGGCGAATCCGGCGACGAACTGGCCAGAGGCCTGACCAATTTCTCGTCCGACGAAACCATGGCTCTGGCCCGAAACCCGACATTGTCGGCCATGCAGCTACTGGGCTATAAAACTCTCGGCACGCTGATTACCGACAAAAATATGGTCGTATTGGATGACCGGCACCTGACCTGGGATTTGCCGGCAAATGAAGTGATGACCGAGGTCATACCCCAAAGCTAGATTTCGCCGACCTCGAGGATCGGAGCGGATTCGAGCTGGCTCGCATCCATCATCACGGCAATGCGCTGGACCGAGGAGATCAGCAGATTCTGTTCCCAGGGTTCCAGTTTCGACAGGGACACCAGAAAGTCTTCCTGCAGCATTTCCGGTGCATTTTCGATACACTCCCGTCCTTTCTCGGTCAGAACGATTTCCACAGAGCGCCGGTCATCTGCGCTTTTTTCACGGGTGACCATCGCGGATTTTTCCAGACGGTCGACAATCGATGTCACTGTGGCATGCGACAGGTGCACCGATTTGGCGATCACCGACGGTTTCGCCCGCCCGTCCTTTTCCAACGCCTTCAGAAGCAGAAGTTGCGGCGTTGTCTGGCCGGTCTCCCGCTCCAGTTTTTTGGACTGCAAATCGATCGCCCGGTTAATCTGGCGCAAGGCGACCAAAAGTGCGTTTGAATTTGACATGGCCAGCCTGATACAGATTTTTCCGTCAATGGCCCAGAATATTGCATATCTCACGACCATTGCGTCAGATTGACCCGCCAGATGAAGGGGCAGGGGGAGTTTTACCGGAAACACTCCTTGTCAGGAAATAATCGCGCGAAGGGATGGCTGGGCTGTTGCAGCGCCGTTCATGCCTGGGCGAAGTTGCGGCTGACCGGTTCCATCGGGTGTAGGCCTTCAGGCCTCGGAGGGGCTCGCAAACAGACTGCCCCAATATTGTTTCGCCCGCCGCTTCCCGCGATATTCCAGCACCGTCAGCGCCGGGATCAGCAATTGCAGGATGATCGCGCCGAATAGCACGCCAAAGCCAAGGCTAGCTGACATCGGAATCAGAAACTGTGCCTGAACACTGGTTTCGAAGGTGATCGGGGCAACGCCCAGAAATGTCGTCAGCGACGTCAGCATGATCGGTCGAAACCGCGATTTGGCACCGTTAATAATCGCTTCCTCAATTTCCATGCCATCGCGCAGATTCTCGTTGATGAAATCGATCAGGATGAGCGAGCCGTTCACGATCACTCCCGACAATGCGATCATCCCGAACATGCTAAGCACGCCGAGCGGCAGGCCAAGGATAAGATGACCGATGAGCGCGCCGATGATGCCAAAGGGGATCACCGCCATGATGATCAGCGGTTGCATATAGGACCGAAAGGGTATCGCGAGCAGCGCATAGATCATCAGCAAAGCGGCAATAAAGGCGAGCCCCAGATCACCGAAAGAATCCTGTTGTTCCTGCTGCTCGCCGCCGAAACTGTAGAGCAATTGCGGATAGTCCGCTTGCAGCTCCGGCATGATTTCATCGGTCAGCGCCTTGGCGATTTCCTGACCGGTCACTATATTCGTGTCGATATCGGCGGTGACCGTCGTGATACGCCTGCCATCGGTCCGGCGGATGATCGCGGGTGCCTGACCAAAGGATACATCGGCCAAAGTGGCAAGCGGGACTTCGCCACCCGGCACGCGGACGCGGAACCGTTCGACATCGACGATCGAGTTGCGTTCCTCTTCGGGCAAGCGGATATAGACGCGCATATCTTCCTGCCCCCGTTGTACGCGCAGCGCTTCGCTACCGAAGAAAGCAGCGCGCACCTGAAGCGCGACATCCTGCAAGGTAACGCCCAGGGATCGGGCCTCGGGCTTCAGCCGGAGCTGAATTTCCTTCAACCCCTGGTCCTGATCGCTCTCGATGTCGAACACGCCGGAAAAGCGGTTCAGCCTGGCCATCAATTTCGTCGAAGCGGCTTCCACCACTGCCGGATCGGGATCTGAAATTTGCACATCGACCGGTGCACCAATGGATATCAGGTCGGAGGCAAAGACCAGCGAGCGCGCCTCGACGATCGGGCCGACGGTTTCGCGCCATGCATTTTCGAAATCCCGCGATGCAAGTTCACGCTGATCGCCGGGAATGAAACTGAACTGGACGCTGGCAATATTGGCTGCAAAACCGCTGCTTTGGGCATTTGGTCCAGTGGCGCGGGGTGCCTGCCCGACAAGAGTGAATATACCGCGCAACGCTGATGGCTCGTCGTCCTCTTGCTCGTCTTCAAATTTGGCATAGGTTTCGCGGCCTTTCTGCTCAATCAGCCGGGCAATTTTTTCGGTTTCCGCGATCGTTGTGCCGGCCGGCATTTCAAGGCTCGCGGTGACAACATCGGCCTCGATGGCAGGAAAGAAGGAACTCTTTATGATACCTGCCGGGATCAAGGATCCTATCACGATGAGCAACGCGACGCTGCCTGCCAATATGACATAAGGCATGCGAACGGCAAATTTCAGAGCCCGGTCAAGCGGGCCGTTGACGAACGCCTGATAAAATTCATCGACCTTGGCCTGAACCCGCTCGAAAAAGCGCGTGACGGGATTGCGGGTCGGCGCGCCGGGGGCTGGCAGGTGGCTCAGGTGATTGGGCAGGATCAACAGGCTTTCGACCAGCGACAGGAAGAGAACGGAAACCACAACCAGCGGAATATCCGCCAATATCTTGCCCATGACCCCGCCGATCGCGAACAGGGGAGAAAAGGCGGCAACGGTGGTCAGCACCGCAAAGATGACCGGCATGGTGACCCGCCGCGCGCCGCTGACTGCTGCGCCCATCCCGGTACGGCCGGCTTCGCGGCGGGCGTAAACGCTCTCGCCGACGACAATGGCGTCATCAACCACCAGTCCCAGCGCAAGAATGAAGCCGAACAGGGAGAACATGTTGATGCTGGACCCGGCAAGGTCTAGCAGGAAGATCGCGCCAATAAAGGTTACGCCAATGCCCAGCGCTGTCCAGGCCGCGAGACGGATGTCGAGGAACAGGGTCAGTGCAATCAACACAAGAAACAGGCCAATGGCTGCATTCTTCAGCAACAGGCTCAGACGGTCATTAAGAAGTTCGCTGTCATCGCTCCAGATCGCATAGGAAATGCCTTCCGGCAGCGAATGGGCAAACGGTCCCTCCAGATATTCCGTGGTCGCACGGGATACATCGAGCACGCGTTCATCGCTGGTCCGGAAAACTTCCACAAAGGCGACGGGCTTGCCATTGTACAGCGACACGAGCTCTGAATCCTCAAATTCGTCCCGAATGTTGGCGATCTGCCCGAGCCGAACCATGGCGCCATTTTCAGTGCTGACCAGCACGATATCTTCGAAATTCTGCTGGTTATAATTCTGCCCGATCGTCCGCACCCGGACTTCTTCGCTGTCGGTATCGATGGAGCCGGCTGGGCTGTCCAGGCTGCTGGCGGCGATAGTCCGCGATATGTCATTGAGCGAGAGTCCGAAGGCTTGCAACGTGTCCTGCGGAACTTCGATCGAAACCTCATAATCGCGAATTGAACTGGTATCGACGAAGGAAATTTCCGGCAGTGCCGCCAGTGAATCCTCCAGCCGGTAGGCTGTCTCCTTCAGGGCATTTTCCGACACATCGCCGAAAATCGCAACCCGGACCACGCTCTGCCGCGTGGTAAGCTCGCGGACATCGGGTTCTTCGGCTTCATCCGGGAAAGATTGAATCTGGTCTATTTCGGCTTTGATATCATCCAGCGCCCGATCGATATCTGTTCCCAGCTCCAGCTCGACAGAAACCGTGCCGATATTCTCGGCGGCATTGGATTTGATCTCTTTGACATTCTCCACCGCCTCGACCGCTTCTTCGATCTTCTGTACGATCGATTCCTCGATCTCGTCCGGCGTAGCCCCGGGATAGGCCACGCTGATCTGGATCGTATCGAGGCTGTTCTCCGCGAACACCTCCTGCACGATGGTCCTGTAGGACATGATGCCGGCAACGATCAGGAAGATCATCAGCAGATTGGCCGCGACACCGTTGCGCGCCATGAACGCGACCACTCCGCGCTGCTCCATTATTTCCTTGCTCGGTCGTTCCGGCGGGGAAGCATCAAGATCGGTTGCGTCCGTCATTTCGCCGGTGTGGCCTTCGATTCCGTTTTTGCCTTGGCCTTGCTGGCGTTCGAGCTCTTTGCTGTTGCACGGGGTTCAACAATTCTGACCTGCAGGCCTTCGGTCGCAACTTTCAGGGTACCGGTAATGGCCACCGGTTTCGGTCCCAGTCCCTTGGTGCTGATCAGCGCCATTTTGTCGGTTCGCTGATATATATCCACGGTGACAATGTGCAATTTCCCGTCTTTCACCAGCCACACCTGGTTGCCCGCCCGCAAAGCCGCCAGCGGCAATATGGCATATTCATCGAGAGCCTGACCGGTGATTTCTGCATCGACAAAGCTGCCGACGAACAGGGGAGGGGCGGAGGACGCAGTCGCTGATTTTCCGCTATTGTCCGCGACAGCGGCTGGCGTGCCACCGCCTATCGGGTTGGGTATGCGCAAAAACACGTCGATCGTCCGGGTCTGCGGATTGAGCAAGCCATTGACGCGATCAACATAGGCGGCCCAGCGATAGCGGATGCCGCCATAATCGGAATATACCGACGCTTCGATCCGGTTGCCGGAACCGGCACGGAACAATTGCGGGATCAGAGCAGCCTCTTTTTCGGACAGGGGAATGACCGCTTCATAATCAGCGGTAGCCACCATCGATCCCAGTGCCTGGCCGGGCTGGACATAGCTGCCCAGGGCGATGTCCTCGGTACGGACAATGCCTGAAAATGGGGCACGAACCACAGTGCGCTGCAGCGAAGTTTGGGCATTGGACAGATTGGCTTGCGCCCTTCTCAGTCCGGCGCGAGCGGATTCCAGTTGCGGCTCCCTTGTCGCCAAGCCGTTGGTAGCGATATTCTGCTTGCCCTGCGGCGCGTTCATACCCGCTTTTCTTGCCAATGCATCGGGTGGTAGAATCTGTGCGGCATAGTCATTGCTGTCCACGCTGGCATAGGCATTGCCGCCGCTGACACCGCGTTGCTGGAAACGGTCCAGCTCGGCTTTCGCCAAAGCCACTTCTTCTTTTGCCTGCAGCACCGAGATGCTCTGGGATGCAACATCGGCCTGCGCCGTTTGCACCGCGTTGCGATAATCCGAAGTATCGATGCGAAAGAGCGTTGCACCGCGCGCGATGCGCTGGCCTTCGCGCAGGTCCGGATTGACATAGACCAGCTTGCCGGCGACCTCTGCCGCCAGGGTCAATTCTTCACGCGCACGGACGGTACCCGCGCCTGTGACCATCAGATTTCCCGAGCGGATTTCCAGCTTCTCGGCCTGGACCAGAGGTACGAGTTCCTCCTGGGGCTTTTCTTCCGGTTCGGAGCGCAGCAAGATCAGGACGGCGGCAATCAATATTGCTCCGAGCAGGATCAGACCGCCGAGTACGCGTTGCCTTTGCACTTAATTATCTCCCTGAAGGGCTGACGGATCGGCCATAATATCCGGCGCGCGAGGAACATTGTCCCAGCTGCCGCCCAAAGCACGGTGAACGCCAAGCCGCGCCAATGCGACGTCGCGCGCGGCAGACGATAATGATGACTGCACCTGATATTGCGCCCGCAATGCATCGAGATAATCGACATAGCTGCCGACCCCATTGGCAAAGCGACGGGATTGCAATTGCGCCGCAGCCTTTGCCTCGTCCAGTTGGGAGAACAGGAAGCGGTAGCGCTGCCGTTCCTCCTCATAGCGTTCGATCGCGGTTGTAACCTCCTGATAGGCGGTAAGGACCGTTCGCGCATAGATGGCAGTCTGCTGCGCATATGCGGCATCCGCGACCTCGATATTGGCCCTGATCCGGCCGCCCTGGAACAGCGGAGCAGTCAAGCCGGCGCCGAGGTTCAGCACCCAATTGTCAAATATGTCGAAAACACCCGATGGCTCACCGGCCTGACTGCCGGTGCCAGCAGAAAGACTGAGCGACGGGAAGCGCTCCGCCTTCCTTGCGCCGAGATTATATCGCGCCGATTCCAGCCGCTGGCCCTCCGCGAACACATCCGGCCGCTGGGCCAAAAGATCAATTGGCAAGCCGGAGGGGACTGGCTCGAAGATCAGCTTCGGGGTCAGATTTTTGCCGATCAGTTCATCCATATCATTGGAATATCTACCGACCAGCACGGCCAACTGTCCTTCCGTCGCCGCCAACTGGGCTTCCCGCTGCGGCAAGCTCGCTTGCGCATTACGGAAATCCTGGCGGACCTGATATAGTTCGAAGGACGTGATCAGGCCGCGGCTATAGCGGTTCTCGCTCTGCTCGACGCGATCACCGAGGATATCGATAATCCGGGTGGTCAGCGCGATCTGGTGACGCGCATCGACAATGTCAAAATAGCTGGTGATGCTCTCGGCCAGCACTGCCAGTCGCACCGCCTGCAGATCGGCGGCAGCGGCAATGGCATCGGCCCGGCCGGCACGCGCATCATTGCGCAACTTGCCCCAGATATCCAGTTCATAGGAAAAGGCGAGGCTGGAAGAATAGGTCTCGTTCTGGAGCCTGCCCCCTCCGGCTATAGCACCAAAGCTGGTACCTGCCGTCGGGGAATCCGAATAGTTGCTATCCAGCCCGGCATTGATCTGCGGGAACAGACCACTTTTGGAAATACGCGCCCGCGCTTCTGCAGCACGCAATCTTGCCGACGCTTCTGCCAGATCAAGATTCTTGGTCAGCGCTTCGTCGAGCAGATTATTGAGCACCGGATCCTCGAATGCGGTCCACCAGCCGGCTGATTGATAGGCGCCATCGGCTTCGGACTGATTAAATGCCCCAGGGATGCCCGCAGCGATGCCGGGCCCAGCGGACTCGGGGGCAAGGCTCGCACAACCGCTGGTCGCGAACGCCACCGCAAATAGCAAGTATCGAGGGCGAGTGAGTTGTTTTTGCAAAAGTTCATCCGCGGTTGAATCCGCTTGGCCTTTACCAAGCGTCAATAATATGTCATCAATAAAATTGAACGTCAACGTTTAAATTGAACGCTATCGTTCAATTTAATGGATTGCATAGACTGTGAAGGGAAGGGACCGTGACAAGCACGGAAATCGTAAAAGAACGGACAGACCGGCCCTCCAGCCAGCGCAAAATTGCCAAAATTCTTGCCGCTGCCCGCACGGAATTTTTCGCCAATGGCTTTGCCGGGTCAAGCATCGAAGCGATTGCGGCGCTTGCCGAAGTATCGAAAGTCACCGTTTACAGCTGGTTCAACAGCAAGGAAAATCTGTTTGTTGAAGTGGTCAAGGCGGAATGCCGCCATATGAGCGAGAGTCTGGTTGGCGACAATCTGAAGACCAAAACGCTTCGCGAAACCCTGATATTTGCAGCCGAAAATATGCTGACCGCCCTGATGGATGATGAGAGAATCCGGTTCGACCGCATATTGGCTGCGGAAGTGAACCGTGATCCCAAGATCGGCGAATATTTTCTCGAAAATGGTCCCCGCGTATTGCTGCAAAATCTTGGTGATCTTTTGAAAATCTCGCAAGAAAAAGGTGAAATCCAGATTGCGGATCTGACCGCGTCAGCGGAGATGTTCGTGAGCCTGGTCATGGGCAGAATTGATCTGTTCCTCCGCTATGGCGAGAAAATAAAGCTGACCACGCCGCAAAAACGCGAACGCGCCAAGCGCGCGGTCGACGCCTGGATGCTGATCCACCAGAAATAGCAAGCTGCGCCGCGCGCGCGGCTATTCCCGGACCGCGCTCAGCGCTGCCCCGGCTGCAAAGGGCGTGATTGCGACCAGCAGCAGGGAAATGGCCGACAGAAACAGCAGGGCACTGCTGCCCTGCGCCGACAGGCTGCCCGCACCAAAGATCAACAGCGGGATGGCCAGCGGAACCAGCAGCAACCCGCCAAGCGCGCCCGCGCCTTTCAGGCCGGCGGTCAGCGCCGCGATCATTACCGCCAGACCGGCCAGAGCCGGTGTTGCAATCGCCAGACTTGCCAGCAAAGTCCCGAGAGCGGCGCCTTCCAGTCCCATCAGTCCGCTGGCCAGAAAGGCCGCGAGCAGCAGCGGCGGACCGAAGGCCAGCCAGTGCGACACCAGCCGTGCGGCAGCAATCATCTCGTCGGACAGGCCGCGCACGATCATCTGGTCATAGACGCCATTTTCAAGATCGGGCTGGATCAGCCGGTCGAGCGGCAACAAGGTCGCCAGCAAGGCCGCGATCCACAATATCCCGCCGCCGGTCTGCAGCAGCAGCGCACGGTCAGGCCCGACGGCAAAGGGAAACAGCGTCGCTGCCGAAAGATAGAATATCACCGGCAGCCAGGTCCCGCCGCTGGCATAGCTTTGCCGCACATCGCGCCAGATGATCGTGGCGATGCTGTTGATCACAGACATGCCTCCAATTCTAGCAATGGCTCAAGCGTCAGGTTGAAATCAACACCGATCGGCAGCGGGATATGACTGGCCGCTAGAATGATCCCGCCATCGTCCAGATGGCTTTGCAGCACCCGCCCCAGTTGACCGACCGAATCCGTGTCGAGTCCATTGGCTGGCTCGTCGAGCAGCCATAGCCGGGCCGCCGCCAGATAGGTTCGCGCCAGCCGCGCTCTCTGTCTCTGTCCGGTCGAAAAATAGCGCACCGGCACTTCCGCCAGATGGCCCAGGCCCGCACGCTTCATGGCCGCGGCAACATCGGTCGGTCCCTTGCCATCCAGCTTCGCCCAGAAGTTCAAAGCCTGTTCCAGTGGCAGATGCTCGTCAAGCGCCAGCCTGTCATCGCACAGGGCTTTTGTCTTGGGCGCTATAAAGGATCCCGTCGACGGCTGGAGCAGGCCGGCCATTAGCCGCAACAGGCTCGATTTGCCGACGCCATTGGGGCCGGTGAGCAATCCGGCCTGTCCCGGTTCCAGAGAAAAAGTCAGGTGACGGAACAATAGCCGCCCGCCGCGCACGCAGCTTATCGCCTCGGCCAATAGCCGATCGCCGCTTCCGGTTGATTGTCCCTTGTTCATCGCACAGACTTAAGACATGGATTGGCGCGAAAGCCAAGCAAGGAGCAATAAATATGGTGGCGCAACTGAATGACGACGAACGCAAAGCGGCTCTGGCTTCGCTGTCGGACTGGCAATATGACGCGAAGCGTGACGCAATCAGCCGCTCTTTCAAATTTTCCGACTTCACCGAAGCCTTTGCCTTCATGACCCGCGTTGCCCTGCATGCGGAGAAGGCCGATCATCATCCCGAATGGTTCAATGTCTACAATCGTGTCGACATATTGCTCACCACCCATGACGCAGGCGAAAATGGCGGCCTGTCGCAGCGCGACCTGGATCTGGCAAATATAATCGAGACTTGCCTCTAGGCGCTATTTTTCTTCCGATCCGGCCAGAACATCACCGAGATTGCTGGCGAGGCTGACCGACTGCTTGCGCACCCGACCGGGCATCCAGCGCGCGGCAAAGGCCAGCTGTTTTGCCATTTTGTTGACCGGCGTGTGAAGCTTGTCGCCATGGACAGCGCTCCAGGCAGCGGGCCCGATGATCGCAACCGGGCTGACCATGACGCCTGCTTCTTCCAGCCGTTCCTTGCCGCTCTGGTTGGTGCCCTCGACGACTTCGGAAATGATATTGGTGTCGATGAAACCCGGCATCAGCGAGCGCGACTTGATGCCATATTTGCGGAGCTCGATATCATGCGATTCGGCGAGGCCGCGCACGGCAAATTTGGTTGCGCTGTAGACGCTGAGGTCGGCGACGCCATAGATGCCGGCTGCCGATGCGGTATAGAGGATACAGCTGTCGGGCGTGCTCTTGAGCATATCAAAACAGGCGCGGGTGCCGCTGATCACGCCGGTCAGGTTGATCGCGATCATCCGGTCGATAGCGGCGTCCTCCATTTCCTGGATCGCTCCGCCTTCGCCAATGCCGGCATTGTTGAACAGGACATTCATTTTGCCGCCGGTGATCGCGCCAAATTCGGAGACCGCCTGTTTCCATTGCGCCCGGTCGGTCACGTCCAGCTTGTGGATCGAACTCTGGCCTTCGGGTATCAGCGCTGCCGTTTCGGCCATGCCCTTGTCATTGATATCGGCAATCCCGACGAACCAGCCCTTTTCGGCAAAATAGCGACCGACTTCACGGCCAAGACCGGACGCGCCGCCGGTGATGAAAATCGATTTCTGTCCGTTTTGATAGCCCATGGTCCCGCTCCATTATCCTTATTAACATTGATGTTCATTCGAGCGGTTTTTGACGCGAACGTCAAGCGAAGTTGGACATGCAGTGCAAAGCGCGCCACTATATATTCCGATGCCTGTCTCTGGTCCTTCCATTCGTCTGCAACAGGTGACCCGCCATTACGGTACGGTTCGCGCGGTTGATTCGGTTTCGCTGGAAATCGCGGCGGGCAGTCTGGTTGCTCTGGTCGGTCTGTCCGGCTCGGGAAAATCGACCCTGCTGAAAATGATCAACCGGCTGGTCGAACCGGACAGTGGAGAGATTTTCCTGGGTGACGAACCTGTCGACTCGATTGATCCCCATATCCTGCGTCGCCGCATCGGCTATGTTTTTCAGAATATCGGCCTGTTTCCGCACATG
Organism: Sphingorhabdus sp. M41; assembly: GCF_001586275.1. Classification (NCBI taxonomy): domain Bacteria; kingdom Pseudomonadati; phylum Pseudomonadota; class Alphaproteobacteria; order Sphingomonadales; family Sphingorhabdaceae; genus Sphingorhabdus; species Sphingorhabdus sp. M41. The sequence goes on from NZ_CP014545.1 coordinate 660,554, forward strand.
ACGATCGCGCGCAATATTGCCATCGGGCTGGAACTGGCGGGCGAGACAGAGGGCAGGGCCGCGCGCGTCGCCGAATTGCTCGATCTCGTCGAATTGCCGCAGGACATCACCCGCCGCATGCCGGATCAGCTGAGCGGTGGCCAGCAACAGCGAGTGGGTGTGGCCCGCGCGCTGGCGACGCGGCCCGGCCTGATGCTGATGGACGAACCCTTCGGTGCGCTTGACCCGGTGACGCGCGATAGCCTGACCGAGCAATATAAGGCGCTGCACGAGCGGCTCGGCCTGACGACCATAATCGTCACCCATGATATGGCCGAAGCGCTCTATCTGGCGGACCGTATCCTCGTAATGGAAGATGGCCAGATCAGGGCGGATGCCACGCCCGCCGAACTATTGGCGGGCAATGTCGGCGAAGAAGCCGAAGCTCTGGTCGCCATTCCCCGCGCGCAGGCCGCGCATCTCATCGCGTTGAGCAAATTGTCATGACCGAGGCGTGGCAACAGGCCCTGGCCCGCGTGCCGCAATTGCTCGCTGCCCATATCCAGATCAGCGTTTCCGCACTGGCCCTGGCGATGATCATCTGCCTGCCGCTGGCGATCTGGGCCGCGCGATCACCCCGCGTGGCTGCGGTAGCACTGACCATCGCCAGCCTGATCCAGACGATCCCCGGACTGGCCTTGCTGGCGCTTTTTTATCCATTGCTGCTCGGCGTATCGGCGCTGGTCGGCGGCGGGATTTCCGCTTTTGGTTTCCTGCCGGCGCTACTGGCACTGACCCTCTACGCGTTGCTGCCAATCCTGCGCAATGCAGTGACCGGATTGGACGGTGTCGATCCGGCGGCCAAGGAAGCGGCGGATGGTCTCGGCATGACCAGCAGCCAGAAATTATATTATGTCGAAGCACCGCTCGCCGCGCCCACAATCATGGCCGGAATCCGCACCGCTGCGGTATGGACTATCGGTGCGGCAACGCTTTCCACCACGGTTGGCCAGCCCAGTCTCGGCGATCTGATCTTTGCCGGACTGCAGACGCAGAACTGGACGCTGGTGCTGGCGGGTTGCCTGTTTTCTGCGGTACTCGCCATTTCGGTCGATCTGCTGCTCGGGCTGATCGAGCGCGGCATCCGCGAGCGCCGCCGGATATTGGCGTGGGTGGGTATGGCGATTATCGCGGCGGGATTATTGGTCGCAACATTGCCGCTGATGATCGCGCGCGACAATATTGTGGTGATCGGCGCCAAGGGATTTTCCGAACAATATATACTTGCGCGGCTTATCGGGTCGCGGCTGGAAGAAGCTGGCTATGCTGTCCGCTACCGCGACGGCCTCGGCTCTGCTGTGGTCTATCAGGCGCTGTCGGAAGGCGATGTCGATGTCTATGTCGACTATTCTGGCACGATCTGGACCAACCAGATGCAGCGCACCGACAGCCAGCCGAAATCAGCGATGCTCGACAAGATCGCAAAATGGTCCAGCGCAAGCCATGGCGTCAAAATGCTTGGCGCGCTGGGTTTCGAAAATAGCTATGCCTTTGCCGTGCGGCCGGAAGACGCCAGCACAAAATCGCTTCGCACATTGGATGATCTCGCACGGGTGTCGAGCGATTTCAATTTCGGTACCGATGTCGAATTTCTCGAACGGCCAGAGTGGCGGATGGTCCAGGACGCCTATCCGGTTCGCTTCAAAAATGCCCGGTCGTTCAGTCCGACCTTCATGTATCCGGCCCTTGCCAGTGGCGAAGTGGACGTGATTTCTGCCTTTTCATCGGATGGACGAATCGCGGCGAATAATTTTGTCATACTCAAGGACACGAAGGGTGCCGTGCCATCCTATGAAGCGATCATGTTGCTCGCCCCGAAACGGGCCAGCGACGATCAATTTATCGCGGCACTAAATCCATTGATCGGTGCAATCACGGTGGAAAACATGCGCGAAGCCAATTATACGGTTGACCGCGAGGACGACAAGAAAACACCAAGGCAGGCAGCACGCTGGCTGAATGACAAATTGAAGGAATGAACGTGAAATCTGCTTTTGCTTATCTATTGAGAATGGCCGGCCTGGTCGCATTGCTCTTCATGGCATCTTTCTCGGTTGCCGCGCGCGCGGAAGTCACCGTAACCTTCTATTCGCACGATTTCGGCAAGAATTTCCCGCACGCCTTTTTCATGGCCAAGGGCGAACTGGCCGACGGCAAGAAGGTGGACTCCGGTTTTGGCTTTACCGCGATCAACGTGTCGCCAGGCATATTGTTCGGCTCGGTCAACGGCCATGTGAAGGCGCCATCGGCCGACTATATCGCCAGCAGCAACCCGCATTTTACCGTGAAAATCAGCGACAAGAAATATCGCGATCTGATGGCCGTCGTGCAAAAATGGCAGACCATTCCCCAGAAAAGCTACAGTCTCAACAAGCGCAACTGCGTCCACTTCATCAATGATGTGATCAAGACGCTCGATCTCAAGACCAATTTGAAAACAGCCAACTGGAAGAAACCGCGGTCCTTCATGGAAGAAGTCATGAAGCTCAATCCATTTCTCAAATAAGCAAGGCGCGCGATATGACGGACGTTTGCATGATAATCGGGGCAGGCGCCGGCATAGGGGGGCATGTCGGGAAACGCTTTGCGCAAGATGGCTATCATGTCGCCCTGTGCCGCCGCAGTGATCAGGATGGTCTCGACCAGATGGTCGCCGAAATCGAGGCATCCGGCGGCAAGGCTTCCGGTCATCTGCTCAACGCGGTGGATGAGGGAGCGATCGAGAAACTGATCGACGATGTGGAAGCGGAAATCGGGCCAATCAATGTAGTGGTTTACAATCTCGGCGCTCAGATCGGCAACCGGGCGCTGGCCGACACGCCGCTCAGGACATTCGAACTGGGCTGGCGGATGGGCACGCTCGGCCTGTTCCGGGTGGCGCAAAAACTGTTGCCGAAGATGGTAGAGCGGGGCGGCGGGGCGCTACTGGTCACATCCGCCACCTCCGCAGTGCGCGGCAATGCCGGACAGCATAGTCACGCTGCTGCGATGGGCGGACGGCGGATGCTATGCCAGACCTTGAACGCAGAATTTGCGTCGCAGAACATCCATATCGCGCATATATTGATCGACAGCGCGGTGAATGCGCCGGACACGCTGGGCAAACTGCTCGGACCGGAGCGCTTTGCCCAATTGCGGGAAGCCAAGGCGCAGGGAAAGGATGAAATCATGGAGCCGGCGGCAATCGCCGACACCTATTTCCACATCGCGCACCAGCACCGCTCGGCCTGGACCTTCGAGCTCGACATGCGCGCCTTTACCGATACCGCATGGTGGAACCACCCGCTCGATATCTGAAGACTACATCACCATCACATGATAATGGTGCCAGGTGAATATCGCCACGGCACCGCGATGCGGGGACCAGGCTTCGGCCAGCTGCCGCACGTCCTTTTCCGATGGTCGCTCCGCTTGACCGAGAAAATTCCCGACCCCGACCTGGATCGCAAGATCACCGGCGGGCCAGATATCGGGGCGGCCCTGCGCAAACAGCAGATAGATTTCCGCTGACCAGCGCCCGATGCCCTTGACCTGGGTCAGCAGCGCAATCGCTTCTTCATCGTCTTGCGGCAGATTGCCGAGATCGAGTCCGCCAGAGAGGATCAGTTCTGCGAGGCTTCGGGCATAGCCCTGTTTCTGGCGCGACAGACCGCAGGCGCGCAGCTCGTCAAATTCGGTGGCGATCAGCGCCTCTGCAGGACAACCGTCGCCCAACCGCGCTTCCAGCTTGCCCCAGACCGCCGCCGCAGACGCCACGCTGACCTGCTGACCTACGATGGTGCGGAGCAATGTCTCATAGCCTTCCGGACGGATCCGTGGTTCGGGATAACCGGATTGCGCAATAGCCGCCGCCAGCCTTGGCTCGACCGCGCTGGCGTGGTCCAGCCCGGCTTTGATCATTTCTTTTGATAGGCCCATCGAATAAGCGTCCCCGTTTCGGCCCTTGATTCTTTTTGAAGGTCCAGACATAGCGTGCGGGATTTTCAATGAACAGTCACTAAGGGGTAGCTATGCCAACGATTCACGTAACCGGCCGCGATGGCGAAGAAAAAGCGGTTTCCGTCGACAGCGGAATCAGCGTCATGGAAGCGATTCGCGACAATGGCTTTGATGAATTGCTGGCTTTATGCGGCGGCTGCTGTTCCTGCGCCACGTGCCACGTTCATATCGATGCTGACTGGAAAGCCAAATTGCCGCCAATGAGCGAAGATGAAGATGATCTTCTGGAAAGCAGCGACCATCGCGACGAATTTTCTCGCCTCAGCTGTCAGATCGAACTGTCTGACGATCTTGAAGGTCTGAAAGTCCGGATTGCCGAAGAGGACTGAAACTCTCCGACAACTTGTGAAGAAAAAAGGGAGCGCTATCCAGCGGCTCCCTTTTTTCTTGCCATAATCCGCTATTTCTTCAGCTTTATGATCGCGCGCGGGCTACCGTCTGGACCACTGGTGCCGTCGACTTTCCAGCGCATGTTCTTCGTTGCACCGCTGATGGTCAGGCCATCTTCGGTGTTGTTGGTCAGAACGTCGCCGTCTGTCGCGATCGTGAAAATGCCGTCAATCGGTTGCGTCTTCGATCCACCCGCTGAGCCGCCCATTGTCGAGGGTCCCATCGCTCCGGCCAGACCGCCTGCTCCTGCCATAGCCGGCGTCAGCACTTCGAATTCTCCGCCGCTGCGCCGGATGATCTGGACAAAGGGAAATTGCATCGTCGCGCCCGGTATGGTTGGAAATGCGAACATCTGATCAAATTTGCCGCTGACCGCATATTCGACCTCGAACAGATTATCGCCCATATATTCGACCTTGTTCCAGCCGTCATATTTGGCGAGCTTCTCTGCGAATTTTTTCAGACCTTCGTCATCGCCCGGCACCGCTCCGCCGAACACCGAGCGCATCGCGGCATTTTTCTGATCTTCGTCCGTTTGATCGCTTTCGGCAGGTTCATCAACCATGGTCCCGGATTGCGAAGACATCGGATTGTCATTGCCTTCAGCGAGCTGCATCTGCCCGACATAGGTGAAATCATAGGTTCCGTCGTTCATCAACCGCAATTGCGAATCAAATTTTCCGGGGATAAGCAAGCACCCTGCTAACAGAAGCGGCGCGACCAGGGCCAGGGCCCACTTGCTATATTTCCCCACGACTAATCCCCTTTTTTCCTCGTATATTCGGCATATAGAGCAATGGCGGCGGCATTGGAGACATTCAGGCTTTCCATCTTGCTGCTCATCGGCAAGCGGGCCAATGTGTCGCAATGGGCGGCAACATTCTGCCGCAAGCCTTCGCCTTCCGCGCCCATCACCAGCGCAATCTTGCCGGTGCCCATCGCAGCTTCAAGTTCATCACCGGCATCGCCGTCGAGCCCGATTCGCCAGTAACCGGCTTCGGCAATGTCATCGAGCGCGCGGGACAGGTTGACGACCCGGATCCACGGAACAATTTCCAGTGCCCCCGAGGCAGATTTTGCCACAACACCCGATTCGGGTGGGGCATGACGGTCCTGGGTGATGATCGCAGCGGCATCAAAGGCTGCGGCAGACCGCAGAATAGCGCCAACATTATGCGGATCGGTCACCTGATCCAGCAATAATAAGGGACGATCGGTCTGTTCATCCAGTACATCGCCGAGCCAGATATCGGGCAGGGGGTCGACGTCGGCGACCATCCCTTGATGCGGCGCATCGCGCGGGATTACCCGCCCGAGATCGGCAACATCGCAGATCACGACCGCGATATCATCAGGGATCTCTAGCGTTGCCAGGGCCTCGCGCGTGATCGAGATTTTCTTGATCACCCGTCTGGGATTGTCGAGCGCTGCCTCGACCGCATGGCGTCCCCAGAATTTGAGACCACCACCGGTTTTCTTTATAGATTTGTTCTTGCGTGCCATAATTGCTCTCTAGACGCTATGGCTCCTGCCGACAGCCTTTTTTTCTGCAAATTTCATTGGGCAGGCATTGACAGTTTGTCATCCCTTCGTCATTGAGCCGCTCTTGTCGCCGATGGCGGCCTTGGATACCCGGATGGACAGGTGGCCGAGTGGTTAAAGGCAGCAGACTGTAAATCTGCCCGTGTAAGCGTACATAGGTTCGAATCCTATCCTGTCCACCACTACTCCGGGAAAGCCCCGCTCCCCGATATGGACGGAATGGGCGGCAGAATTATCCGCAGTGTCGCCATATATATGTCGCGACGCCAGAGCTGCTCCTGCGATATTCAACAATCCGATACTGCACCTTCACCCAATGGCAGCCAACCGACCATGATTGTCGTTACATCCAGAATATTGGGGTGTCGGTAGCTCTGGCAGGCCATATATGTGCGGAATAGATGAACCGCACCACGCTGCTCACCTGGATTGAGTTTCTATACCCTTTGCGAGCGCGAGGTGAAAAGCAAGGTTGGGAAGAAAGCGGGTCGCATCCAGTACCCAACCTTGCCAAGGTCCCGATTAAGGCAAAATGGCAAAAGAATAGTTAAGGCATTATACCTATCTTAAATATTCCGAGCACGTGCGCGCGCAAATCGAAGAGGGTCCGGTCTCTCGATAGTTTTGCCATATATGTTGCACCCTCCGATCGCGCCTTCAGACGTTCAATAATCGGATGATGCACTCTCGACGGGGTTGGACTAGATACAGCCTGTCTATACGATAATTTGATCAAACGACCCCCGGGAACCAGAAAAGCGGACATGGCGAAACAGAAATATCATTCATGACCGATAGTCTCGCGCAATATGGCCTAGGGCTTTCCGTGCTTTTATTCGTCCTTCTGGCGACTCTCGAAGCTATGTTCCCGCGGAAAAAGCGATCGATGCCGCGCGGCAAGCGCTGGCGCACGAATATAATCATCATCATCGTCGACAGCTTGGCGCTCAGGCTGATGGGGCCGGTTGCCGCGATCTCAGCCGCAATTTTTGCCGAGCAGAATAACTTCGGCCTGTTCAACTGGATCACTCTGCCCGGCTGGCTGGAATTCATGCTGGCGCTCATCCTGCTGGACCTGGCGATCTATGCGCAGCATGTGATCAGCCACAAGGTCCCGCTGCTGTGGGCGCTCCACAAAGTCCATCATGCCGATCGCGATATCGATGTTACGACTGCGGTACGGTTTCACCCGCTCGAGATCATATTGTCGATGCTGTATAAATGCGCCGTGGTCTTGCTGCTTGGCCCCAGTGCAGTGGCAGTGTTCGTTTTCGCACTTTTGCTCAACCTTTGCGCGATGTTCAATCATGCCAATCTGAGATTGCCGGAATCGATCGACAAAATTCTGCGTCTGTTTGTCGTGACACCCGATATGCACCGCGTCCATCATTCGACCGTTCGTGAGGAAACCGACAGCAATTTCGGTTTCAGCATTTCGCTCTGGGACAGGCTATTGGGGACCTACACAGCGCAGCCAGCCGCCGGCCATGATGATGTCGTGATCGGTCTGGACGAATATCAATCCGAACATCCGGCGGAGCTGTGGTGGAGCCTCGTGCTGCCGTTTCATGATGGCTATCGTTCGAAAATAGGCTCCGGTTACAATAGAAATTCTTCATGACCCGCTAATTACGCTGGGTTCCAAAGCGGTTAGAAGCCACATATGGGAATATATATAAATAGCTGGCCATCATAGCTGCGCCCCGTCAGGCAGAAAGTCATCCATGAAAAAATTACTTATCCTTGTTCTTTTTGCCATCGCCGTAGCGAGTTTCTTCTATTTTGATCTCGGTTCGCAGCTTACACTCGCCAATCTGAAGGAACAGCAAGCCGCTTTTGATGAGCAATATCGAGCGGCACCCTATCTGGTTATCGCGATATTCTTTCTGGTCTATGTGGTGACAACAGCCACCTCGTTACCCGGAGCGCTGATCCTGACCTTGGCAGCTGGCGCGCTGTTCGGGGTGGTAACCGGCACGATCATTGTTTCCTTCGCATCCTCGATCGGAGCGACAATCGCTTTTCTCTCGTCACGCTACCTGTTTCGCGATGCGGTAAAATCCCGCTTTGGCGACCGGTTGAAGGCGATTGACAAAGGGGTTGAAAAAGACGGTCCCTTTTACCTGCTGACGCTCCGTCTGGTGCCGGTATTTCCCTTCTTCCTGATCAACCTGCTGATGGGGCTTACCGCGATCAAGGCGCGCACCTTCTATATCGTCAGCCAGATCGGCATGTTGCTCGGCACACTGGTCTATGTGAATGCCGGAACCCAGCTCGCCAATATCGACGAAGTCAGCGATATCGGCTCGCCGGGTCTGCTATTGTCTTTCGCCGCGCTCGGTGTAACCCCCTGGATCGGCAAGTGGATCGTCGGACTGATCAAGCGCCGGAAAGTCTATGCACGCTGGACCAGGCCGAAAAAATATGACCGCAATATGGTGGTCATCGGAGCCGGTGCCGCCGGTCTGGTGTCATCCTATATCGCAGCAACGGTGAAGGCCAAGGTGACTCTGGTCGAGACATCGAAAATGGGCGGCGACTGCCTCAACTATGGCTGCGTCCCCAGCAAGGCGCTGATCAAGAGCGCCAAGGTCGCCGAACAGATGCGCAATGGTAGTGATTACGGACTGAACAAGGTCGAACCGACCTATAGTTTCAAGGCTGTAATGCAGCGCATTCACGGCATTATCGCCACCATCGAGCCGCATGACAGCGTCGAGCGCTACACCGGCCTCGGCGTCGATGTGGTGAAGGGCTATGCGACGATTGTCGATCCCTGGACGGTCGAGATCAGGCGAGAGGATGGCGAGACACAGAGATTGACCACGCGCTCCATCATCATTGCCACCGGCGGCCGGCCCTTTGTGCCCGATCTGCCGGGTCTCGATGAGGTCGGCTATGTTACCAGTGACACGCTGTGGGACGAATTCGCGCAGATGGACGATATCCCCAGACGGATGATCATACTCGGCGGCGGACCGATTGGCTGCGAGCTGAGCCAGGCCTTTGCCCGGCTGGGAGCGGAAGTGGTTCAGGTGGAGCGTGCCGACCGCCTGCTGGCGCGGGAAGATGACGACGTAGCGGCACTGGCGCTGAGCGCGCAGCAAGGCTCGGGCGTTGAAGTTTTGACCGGCCATGATGCGGTCCGCTGCGAGATGGTGGACGGCGAAAAACGCCTGATCCTCGCGGCCGCTGGCGAAGAGAAGAGCATCGCTTTCGATGCGCTGGTGGTTGCGGTTGGACGCAGCGCGCGCCTGAGCGGCTTTGGACTGGAAGAGCTGGGCATTGAAACCGACAAAACGGTGGTCACCGATGATTATCTGGCGACGCTCTATCCGAATATCTTCGCAGCCGGCGATGTCGCCGGACCCTATCAGTTCACTCATGTCGCCTCGCATCAGGCCTGGTATGCCTCGGTAAACGCCCTGTTCGGCCAGTTCCGCAAGTTCAAGGCCGACTATCGGGTCATACCTTGGACGACGTTCATTGATCCCGAAATCGCCCGCGTTGGCCTGAATGAGCAGGACGCCAAGGCGCAAGGCATTGCCTATGAAGTGGCCACATATCAGATGCACGAACTGGACCGGGCGATCGCGGACAGCGCCACGCAGGGCTTTGTCAAAGTGCTGACCCCGCCGGGCAAGGACAAGATACTGGGCGTCACCATCGTCGGTGATCATGCCGGAGAATTGCTCGCCGAATATGTGCTGGCGATGAAATATAATCTTGGCCTGAACAAGATAATGGGAACCATCCACACCTATCCGACCATGGCGGAAGCCAATAAATATGCCGCCGGTGAATGGAAACGGGCCCATGCACCGGAAGGCCTGCTGCGCTGGGTCGAACGCTATCACAACTGGATGCGCGGATGATGGGCGTCCTGCAGCAAGGGCAAGGGCTGATCGGGCTGACGCTGATCCTCCTGTTTGTCTGGCTAATGTCCGAAAACCGGCAGGCCCGACCGAGTTGGAAATGGATCGGCGGCGCGCTTCTGCTGCAATTTGCCGTCGCGCTGGTGATCGTCCGGGTGCCCTTTGTCTGGGATATTATCGGCCTCGCCAATCAGGGCGTGATGGCGATAGAAAAGGCCACGCTGGTCGGATCATCCTATATGTTCGGCTATGCCGGCGGGGCGGAACTGCCCTTTGTCTTGAAAGAGGGCGCGCAGCCGCCGCTGATCATAGCCTTCCAGATATTGCCACTGGTCATCGTATTCTCGGCATTGTCGGCCCTGCTGTGGCATTGGGGCCTGCTCGCCTTGATCGTCCGCAGCCTGTCCTGGGCGCTGCGCAAGACCATGGGGGTCAGCGGCGTCGTCGGGCTGAGCGGCGGGGCGAATATCTTCCTCGGCGTGGTCGAATCGCCGCTGGTTTTGCGCGCCTATTTCGAGAAGATGAGCCGGGCGGAACTGTTCATGGTGATGGTACTGGCGATGTCGACCATCTCCGGCGCGATCCTGGTCCTCTACGCTTCTACCCTGTCCGCCACGGTGCCCAATGCCGTCGGCCATATGATCTCCGCATCGCTGATCTCGCTGCCAGCCGCCATATTGTTGGCCCGGCTGATGGTGCCGGGCGATGGCAGGACCGAGACCAGCGACGAGGAGGAGCCGGGACTGAAATATGATGGCAGTATCGACGCCATCGTGCGCGGCACCATGGAAGGCGTGCAGGTATTTCTGGCGGTTATCGGGATCATCCTCGTGGTCTTCGCGCTGGTCGCTCTGGTCGACCAGATATTGACGATATTGCCCTATGTCGACGGTCAGGCCGTAACGATCAAACGGGCCTTCGGCTGGCTGTTCGCACCGGTGATGTGGACCCTCGGCGTGCCCTGGGATCAGGCACCGGCGGCGGGTGCGCTAATGGGTACCAAAACGATCCTCAACGAATATGTTGCCTATCTCGATCTTTCCGCGCTGCCGGAAGGCACCTTCGACCCGCGCAGCCAGCTGATTGTCGTCTACGCATTGTGCGGTTTCGCCAATCTCGCCAGCGTCGGGCTGCTGGTGTCGACCATCGGCACACTGTCTCCATCACGCCGCGTGGAAGTCGCCGGGCTCGGCATGAAAAGCTGGATCGCCGGCAATTGCGCCACCGCGATGACCGGCGCGGTGATCGGTCTGATAAGCTTTGCGTGAGGAGGCCAGATGCTTGATTCCCGGATAAGGCCGCTGATCGATCCGCCGCTCAACGCCATCGGCAGGAGGCTGGCGCAGGCAGGTGTTACGGCCAATCAGGTCACCATCGCGGGTGCCGTGATCGGCATCGGCGCAGGTGTTGCCATCGGCTATCGCTATTATCTCTTTGGTCTCGCACTGGTGCTGCTCAGCCGGCTCCTCGACGGCCTCGACGGCGCTGTTGCGCGAGCGACGAGGCAATCCGATTTCGGCGGCTATCTCGATATCGTCAGTGATTTTGCCTTCTATGTCGCGATCCCGCTCGGCTTTGGTTTCGCCGCTTCCGCCAATCTCCCCTTCGCGATGGTCCTGATCGCCAGCTTCACCCTGACCGGTATCAGCTTTCTCGCCTATGCCGTGATGGCGGCCAAAGCGGGCCGTGAAACCGACGCGCACGGCAAGAAGAGCTTCTTCTACAATACAGGGCTGGCGGAAGGCACAGAAACGATCGTCGCGTTCGTGCTGATGTGTCTGCTACCGCAATATTTCGCCGTCATCGCCGCCGTCTTTTCGGCGATGTGCTTGATCACCGTGATCCAGCGGACCATCGCTGCGAAAGTTGACTTTTCCTAAACCGCCTGTGAGACCATCCATCCGGACTGCGGTCTGGCAAAGGAGCGGGCGCAGATCGGGCCGTGAACAGGGGATGAGTTTTATGGCAGACGGTAAATGGACAGAGCGGCTGAGCAAATCGGCGTTGATATTCGGCATTGCAGCGCCGCTTGTCGCAATGGCCGGCGTCACCCTTGCGCGCTATGACATGATCGGCAAGCTTGCCGGATTTTCCGGCATATTGGCCGGGGCGTTGATCGCAATCGTTGCAATTATAACCGGTGCAATCGCGCTTGCATTGGCTTTCAGAAATGGCGGCAGCAAGAAAGCCGCCTTATTCGGATTGCTCGTTGCGCTGATTTATATCAGCTTCCTCGGCTCCCGCGCAGCGGCTGGCGGAGACGTTCCCGCTATCCACGATATATCCACCGACCTCGCAAGTCCGCCGCAATTTGTTTCCCTGCCGTTGAGAGCCGACAATCTGGCCGGTGTCGATACGGTTGAAAACTGGCGCGCGATACACGCCAAAGGCTATCCCGACCTGCAATCGATCACCATCGCGAAGCCGGTGGCAGCAGTGATTGCCGATGCAGAAAGGATCGCCCAGGAATTGGGCTGGAATGTCGCTGTCGCTGATCCTGCGACTGGCCATTTTGAAGCCACCGCCAGCGTCTCCTATATCCGCTTCAAGGATGATGTCGTCCTGCGCGTTGTGCCAACCGAAGACGGCGCGTCCAGCATCGTCGATATGCGTTCGGTCAGCCGGGTTGGCGTCAGTGATCTCGGGGTCAACGCCAAGAGGGTCCGGTCCTTCCTCGATAGACTGGCGAAGGTTTCCGACTAGGACAGGATCCAGGCCGATCTGGTGTTGATATGACGGGTGACATGGGCGCTACCCATCGCGCATCAAGCCCGGTTCGAATGGAGAGCGGAAAGCCGGAACAACTTCGGTCGCTGATCATCCTGTCTTGACGGGCCATAAGCTCTGAGCCATGCGCTGGCAATGCGATTTTTCTCTGACAATGCTGCGTCGGTGCACCCCAGACTGCTGGAATCGCTCGCCGCAGCGAATGCGCCCGATACCGCCTATGACGGCGATGCGCTGAGCGCCCAGCTGAACACGGCTTTTTCCGATCTATTCGAGACCGAGGTCGAGGCCTTGTGGGTAGCAACCGGAACGGCGGCCAATTCGCTGGCGCTCGCCGCCATGTGCCAGCCGCATCAGGGTGTGATTTGCCACAAGGAAGCGCATATCGAGCAGGACGAGGCCGGTGCGCCCGGTTTCTTCACCGGCGGCGCGAAGCTGATGCTGCTCGACGGGGCCGGGGCAAAGCTCTCGCCGGAAAGCCTCGAGGCCCATTGCGCGGCGATCCGCGACGACGTCCATCAGGTTCAGCCCGCCGCAGTGTCGATCACCAATGCCAGCGAATATGGGATGGTCTACCGGCCCGACGAAGTCGCTGGCCTCGCCGAAATCTGCAAGGCACGCGGGCTCGGGCTGCACATGGACGGCGCGCGCGTTGCCAATGCGGTTGCCACGCTTGGCTGCTCGCCCGCCGACCTGACCTGGAAGGCCGGTGTCGATGCGCTCAGCTTCGGCTTTGTCAAAAATGGCGGAATGAGCGCTGAAGCCCTGATATTTTTCGATCGTGAAATGGCCGCCGACACTCATTATCGCCGCAAGCGCGCCGGCCATTTGCAGTCCAAGGGCCGTTTTCTTGCTGCGCAGATACTGGCGATGCTGGAGGATGACTTGTGGCTCGACAATGCACGCGCTGCCAACGCCGGCGCGCAGATCATTGCCAAGGCCGCTGGCGATCGATTGGTATATCCGGTTGAAGCAAACGAGATTTTCATCAAATTGTCGGCAGACGAAGCGGCGCAGTTGCGCGGCATCGGATTTGATTTCTATGACTGGGGTGAAGGACAGGCGCGGCTGGTAACTAGCTGGAACCAGAGCGCCGAGGATATCCGCCCGCTAGCCGAAGCGATCGCCGCGCTGTGAGCGGCGACGAGAGCGCTGAACCCAGCCTGCTCACTCCCCGCATCCTGATCCCCTTCCTGCTGGTCTCGCTGATCTGGGGGTCGACCTGGCTGGTGATCAAGGACCAGATTTCCGAAGTCCCGCCCAGCTGGTCGGTCAGCTACCGCTTCATCATTGCCGCTGCCGCGATGTTCGTGCTGGTGGCCTACAAGCGGCTGTCCTTCCGGCTTGACCGCACCGGCTATCTGTTCGCGCTCATCCTCGGGCTTTTTCAATTCTCCTTCAATTTCAACTTTGTCTACAATGCAGAGTTGTTCATCACCTCTGGCCTGGTCGCGGTCCTGTTCGCGCTGTTGATGGTCCCCAACGCAATATTGGGCCGCATCTTTCTCGGCCACAAGATATCTGGCGCTTTTCTCGGCGGCTCGGCCATTGCCGCGACCGGCATCGCGCTATTGTTCTGGCACGAATATCGCGCTTCCCCGGCCAGCCTCGAACAGGTGCTGATCGGTGCCTCGCTGGCCTTCTGCGGCATATTGTCGGCGTCGATCGCCAATGTGATGCAGGCTGGCGAGCGGCTGAAATCCTATCCGATCATCACGGTCCTCGCCTGGGCAATGCTGTTCGGGGCCCTGATCAATGTCGCGCTGTCGTGGATCACCGTCGGCCCGCCAGTCTATGAAATGCGCGCCGCCTATTGGGGCGGGATTGTCTATCTCGGTGTCATCGGCTCGGTCGTCACCTTTCCGCTCTATTTTTCGATGATCCGCGAAATAGGGCCGGGCAAGGCGGCCTATTCCAGCGTATTGGTGCCGGTGGTGGCGATGATCCTGTCGACGATTTTCGAAGCCTATGTCTGGACCTGGCTGCCGGCCGGTGGAGCGGTACTGGCAATGCTGGGATTGCTGGTGGCGCTGCGCGCGCGCAAGCCGAAGACACCGCGGATCGCGGCCTGACGATCAGTCGAGCAGCGACTGCAGCCCTGCTTTATAGTCCGGATATTGCGGCTGCCAGTTGAGCAGCCGTTTGGCCTTGCCATTGGCCACGCGGCGATTCTCTTCATAGAAACCCAGCGCTGCCTGCGACAGATTGGCGTCCTCCAGCGACAGCAACGGCGGGACCTCCATGCCCAACAGGCGCGCTGCATGGGCTATTACTTCATGCTGCGGCGCAGGCAGGTCATCGGAAATATTATAGACGCCCGCCGGTCCTTCGAACGAGCCGATCACGGCGCTGACAATATCATCGACATGGATACGGCTGAACACCTGTCCGGGCATATTGACCCGTCTGGCCTTGCCGCTGCGGACGCGGGTCAGCGGGCTGCGTCCCGGACCATATATGCCGGGCAGGCGGAAGATGTGCATGTCATCGCGCAGCTCCTGCCAGCGCTGGTCCGCCTCGCTGCGGGCCTTCCGGCGGCCCGAACCGATCGGCGCGCTTTCGTCCACCCAGGCACCGTCAACATCGCCGTAAACGCCGGTGGCGGAGAGATAGCCGCACCATCCCAGCGACGCTTCCCTGATCGCTTCGCCATATTGCTCGAGCACCGGTTCGCTGTCATCGCTCGCCGGCGGAACCGAGGAGAGGACATGGCTCGCCGATTCCAGCGCCGCCAGCACGGACGGCCTATCGTCAAAAGCCAGTGCCCCATCACTCGCTTCCCGGCGGGTGCCGTTCACCTCATAGCCTTCTGCCCGTAACCGTTGTGCCAGCCGCGAGGCCGTATAGCCCATTCCGAAGATCAATATGCGCGGCATCAGCAGTTACTCTTTCTCCAGCGGGTCAAGCCTTGCCCACTCCCTTTGACCCAAGCCATAAACGCAATTGCGCGGGGTGCAAATGGCTCTTATGGCAAGGCCCATGTTAGATATTCAAAAAACACCGAATGACGAAATGGCCGATGCCGCGCCAGCCCCCAGGGATCCAGCGACGATCCGGCGAGAGGATTATCGTCCGCCTGCCTGGTTCATTCCGGAAGTGGAACTCGACTTCGATCTCGATCTGACGCGGACCGTGGTCCGTTCGAAACTGGATGTCCGGCGCTCGAAAAGCGCGAAAGCGGACGAACCACTGATCCTGCAGGGCGACGATATCACCCCGGTTTCGGTCAAGGTAGACGGCGAGGCCCGCACCGACTGGACACTGGTTGAGGGCGATCTTGTGCTGCCCTTGAGCGGCGCAGCCCATAGCGTCGAAATCGAAGTTGAACTCGATCCGTCGACCAACACCCAGTTGATGGGCCTCTATGGCTCGAACGACATGCTGTGCACACAGTGTGAAGCGGAAGGATTCCGCCGGATCACCTTCGCGCCCGACCGGCCCGATGTGCTGAGCCGCTATCAGGTGCGGATGGAAGCCGACAAGGCGAAATTCCCCGTATTGCTCTGTAACGGCGACAAGGTTGCCGAAGGCGATGGCGAAAATGGTCGCCACTGGGTGCAGTGGAATGATCCCTGGCCGAAGCCGAGCTATCTGTTCGCGTTGGTCGCCGGTGATTTGGTCGCCAATAATGATAGCTTCACCACCCGTTCTGGCAAGCCGGTCGAGCTCAATATCTGGGTCCGCGACGGCGATCTCGATCGCACCGGCCATGCCATGCAGGCGCTCAAGGATTCGATGCGCTGGGACGAGGAAACCTATGGCCGCGAATATGATCTCGGCCTGTTCAACATCGTCGCGGTCAGCGATTTCAACATGGGCGCGATGGAGAATAAGGGGCTGAATATTTTCAACTCCCGCTATATTCTCGCCGATCCGGAAGTCGCGACCGACGCCGATTTTGACGGTATCGAGGGCGTGGTCGCACATGAATATTTCCACAACTGGTCCGGGAACCGTGTCACTTGCCGCGACTGGTTCCAGCTCAGCCTGAAGGAAGGTTTCACCGTCTACCGCGACCAGAGCTTCTCCGCCGACATGGGTTCGGCCGCGCTAAAGCGGATCGAGGATGTGCGGATATTGCGCGCAGCCCAGTTCCCCGAGGATGCCGGCCCGCTGGCCCATCCGATCCGCCCGGAAAGCTATCAGGAAATCTCCAATTTCTACACCGCAACCATCTACAACAAGGGCGCGGAAGTCATCCGGATGATGAACACGCTGATGGGGCCGGAAAATTTCCGCAAGGGCACCGATCTCTATTTCGACCGCCACGACGGCGAGGCCGCGACCTGCGAGGATTTTGTCACCGCGATGGAAGACGGCGGCGAAATCGATCTCAGGCAGTTCCGCAAATGGTATGAAACCCCGGGCACGCCGCGGGTCAGTGCGACATTGTCCCACGATCCGCAGGCCGGCACCGCAACGATATACCTGACCCAGAAAATCGCCCAAAATGGTGAGAAACCAAAGGCGTCAGAACTTCTGATTCCGCTGCGGACGGCGCTGCTCGATCCGGAAACCGGCGCGCATCAGGGCGAACAGCTGCTGTTGCTCGACCAGGCAGAAAAAAGCTTCACCCTCGACGGCTATAAGGATCAGCCGATCCTGTCGATCAACCGCGGTTTTTCCGCACCGATCATATTGGACAGCAACCAGACCGCCGAGGAACTGGCTTTTCTGTCGGCCCATGATGACGATCCGTTCGCGCGGTTCGAGGCGGTGCAAAGGCTGATGACCGGCTATCTGACGGCAAAGGTGCTGGGCACGCCGGTCGACCGCGATATCATCCTGCTGGCTGTAGCGAAAATACTGGCCGACACATCAATCGATCCCGCCTTTCTGGCCGAACTGATCCTGCTGCCGAGCGAAGCCTTTCTCGGCGACCAGATGGTCGAGGTCGATCCACAGGCGATCCACGAGGAACGCGAGAAATTGCGCGGCAAGATCGCGGTGCAGTTCGAAAAACAGTTCCGCAAATTATACAAGAGTTGCTGGCCGGGTGAATTCTCGCTCGATGCCGAGGCGCGCGGAAAGCGCAAATTGCGCAACGTAACGCTGGGCTATCTGGCCGCGTCATTCACCGAAGATGCCGCCGAAATCGCTTTCGAACAATATCGCGAAGCGGATAATATGACCGCGATGCAGGGCGCGCTGGCGGTATTGTCGCATCTCGAGGCCGACGAACGCGCGATTGCCTTTGATGATTTCTACAAGCGGTTCAAAGGCAATGCGCTGGTCCTCGACAAATGGTTCAGCCTGCAGGCGATGTCGCAGCGCGCCGATACGCTGAAACGAGTCGACGGCCTGTCGCGTCATCCCGATTTCACCATGTCCAATCCCAACCGCGTGCGCTCCCTCTATGGCGCGTTCACCGGCAATGTGGTCCGCTTCCACGATCCGTCGGGCAAGGGTTACCAGATGATCGCCGATATGGTGATCGCGCTGGACAAGCAGAATCCGCAAACCGCAGCCCGCTTCATCCCGACGCTCGGGCGCTGGCGGCGCTACGAACGGGGACGGTCGGAACTGATGCGGCTGGCGCTGGAGAAGATCGCGGCGCAGCCGGAATTGTCGAAAGATGTCGCCGAACAGGTCCACAAAAGCCTTGCTTGATATCACCACGTCTCCCCTGCTTGATGGTGCGAAACACGGTTTTCTCGGCCGGGCAGGGGGTGTTTCGGAGGGTATCTATGCCGGACTGAATATCGGTCTGGGCAGCGATGATGATCGCGACACGATCATGGAAAACCGCCGCCGCGCGACAGAAGGCCTGTTGCCTGGCAGCGAACTGGTGACGGTGCACCAGATCCACAGCGCGGAAGTCGTGACCGTCACCGGCCCTATCCCACTCGACCAGCGTCCCAAGGCCGATGCGATGGTCACCGACCGGCCGAACCTGTTGCTCGGCATATTGACCGCCGATTGCGTACCGGTGCTGTTTCATGATCCCGAAGCCAATGTGATCGGCGCGGCGCACGCCGGCTGGAAGGGGGCGCTGGCCGGGGTCACCGACAATGTGCTCACAGCAATGGAAGCGCTCGGCTCGGATCGAGCGAATATCGCCTGCGCCATCGGCCCTTGCATCGCGCAGGCCAGCTATGAAGTGGACGCGGCCTTCCGTACGCGGTTTCTCGACGCTGACGCAGGCAATGATCGCTTCTTCGCCGCCGGAAAGCCGGATCATTATCAATTTGATATCGAGGATTATGTCGCTGCCCGCCTGCAAGCGGCAGGCATCAGCAGGATCGATAAACTCGGCCTCGACACCTATGCCAACGAAGACCGCTATTTCAGCTATCGCCGATCCTGTCATCGCGATGAAGCGGGCTATGGCCGACAAATATCGCTGATCGGTCTTGCGGTTTAATATTGATTTCCACCGTCACCCCAGCGAAGGCTGGGGCCCAAAGCAATCTGGCTGTTAGGAACGGCCAATCGGGGTGCACGCCAGCCCGAGCTGGCAAGACGGGGGACAGGAGAGAGCATGAACGCACAACGCATCGGTCTATGGGCGGGGCTCGCCGGATTTGTCGCCATGCTGCTCGTTCCGGCTCCGGAAGCCATGTCGACACCCGCTTGGCATGTCGCCGCGCTGACCCTCTTGATGGCGACCTGGTGGATGACCCAGGCGGTGCCGCTGACGGCGACGGCCTTGCTGCCCTTTCTGGCGCTGCCGACGATGGATGTGATGAGCGCGGGTGAAACCGCCAGCCAATATTATTCGCCGATCCTCTTCCTCATTCTCGGAGGTGCCTTTCTCGCCTTGGCGATCGAGCGGGTCGGCTTGCACAAGCGTCTCGCGCTGGCGATTATCGGCCTGTCCGGCAAGACCGCCTGGGGCATATTATTCGCCTTCATGATCGCCACCGCCTTGCTCAGCATGCTGATTTCCAACACCTCCTCGACCCTGATCATGATTCCGATTGCGCTGGCAGTGCTGGTCGCCGGCGGGGTCAGGGACGGCGAGACCGAGGGCTTTGCCGGAGCCCTGATCATGGGCGTTGCCTTTGCCGCCTCGATCGGCGGCCTTGGCACTCTGGTTGGCAGCCCGACCAATGCGATTGCCGCCGGCCTGATCAACAAGACATTGGGCATGAACCTCAATTTCCTCAGTTGGCTGAAATTCGGTATCCCGATCGTGATCATCGGTATCCCGGTATTGGCCTTCATTCTCATTACAGTTCAGAAGGTCGGCCGGAACAGTTTCGACGGCGTCAAGGCAAAGCTGGCCATCGGCTCGCCGGGTCCGTGGAGCGTACCGGAAAAACGCCTCGTTCCCGTAGTCGCCATCGTCGTGCTCGGCTGGCTGTTCCTGCCACAGCTCAAGACGATCTTCCCGGAAGGGGCCCTGCACGACGGCAGTATCGCAATATTCGGCGGCCTGCTGCTATTCTCTCTGCCCGATGGCACCGGGAGGCGGCTGCTCAACTGGGACGAAGCGGACAGGGCGCCATGGGGCGTGATCATGCTGTTCGGCGGCGGCCTCGCGCTGGCCGCGGGAATCATCGAGTCCGGTCTGGCAGAATGGCTGGGCGGAGCGCTGGAACCGCTGCAGTCGGTACCGGTCCTTATCATCGCCATCGCGCTGGTTGCGCTGGTCATCCTGGTCACCGAATTTGCCTCCAATGTCGCCACGGCCAGCGGCATCATGCCGGTGGTCGCCAGCCTGATCCTCGCCACTGGTGTCGATCCGGTGCTGCTCGCGGTACCCGCTGCCATGGCGGCAAGCTGGGGCTTCATGCTGCCAAGCGGTACCGGTCCCAATGCCATTGCCTGGTCGACCGGCCATATCGAATTGCCGAAAATGCTGAAATCCGGCCTGCTGCTCGATCTCGCCGGCATCCCGATCATAATCGGCTGCATCTGGATGGTTTCCGTTGTAACCAGTTAGATTTTGAGGCATGACTTCATTCAAATATTTGATGTGGAGAGACAGAATATGGCCAAGCAGGATGATCCCAACGCAGCCGTCCCGGTGACCCGCCGCATGCCCAAGGCACCGATCGAGAAAATTGGCGGGCGCAAGCTGAAACCGGCGACGCTGATGATGGGCCACGGCTATGATCCGGAGCTTTCCGAAGGATCGCTCAAGCCACCGATCTTCCTGACCTCCACCTTCGCCTTTGAAAATGCCGCTGCCGGCAAACGTTTCTTCGAAGGCATCACCGGCAAACGCCCCGGCGGTTCCGATGGTCTGGTCTATTCGCGCTTCAACGGTCCCAATCAGGAAATTCTCGAAGACCGGCTGAGCATCTGGGACGAGGCCGAGGATGCGCTGGTTTTCTCCAGCGGCATGTCGGCGATCACCACAGTGCTGCTGGCCAACGTCAATCAGGGCGATGCCGTCGTCCACAGCGGCCCGCTCTATGCCGCTACCGAAACGCTGATCAACAAGATCCTCGGCCGCTTCGGTGTCACCTTTCTCGACTTCCCCGCCGGTGCCACACCGGCAGAAGTCGCCGCGATGCTCGAACAGGCCAAGGCGCAAGCCGAGGCCAATGGCGGCAAGGTCGCGATCATCTATCTCGAAAGCCCGGCCAACCCGACCAACGCGCTGGTCGATATCGAAGGCGTTGCCGATGCCCGCGAGCAAGTCTTTGGCAAAGACGGCGCACCGCCCATCGCCATCGACAACACTTTCCTCGGACCGCTCTGGCAGCAGCCGCTGAAACATGGCGCCGATATCGTCATCTACAGCCTGACCAAATATGTCGGCGGGCATAGTGATCTGGTCGCGGGCGGCGTGCTCGGCAGCAAGGCGCATATGGACCCGATCCGCGCGATCCGGAACACGATTGGCACGATCTGCGATCCGAATACCGCCTGGATGCTGATGCGCAGCCTCGAGACGCTCGAACTGCGCATGACCCGGGCCGGTGAAAATGCGGAAAAGGTCTGCGCCTTCCTGCGCGACCATCCCAAGGTCGACGGCCTCGGCTATCTCGGCTTCATTGAGAACAAGAGCCAGCAGGATATTTACGACCGCCATTGCAGCGGGGCCGGTTCGACTTTCTCCCTGTTCATCAAGGGCGGCGAAGCAGAAGCCTTCCGTTTCCTCGACGCGATGAAGATCGCCAAGCTGGCAGTGAGCCTCGGCGGCACCGAAACGCTGGCCAGCCTGCCAGCCGCGATGACCCACATATCCGTCCCGGACGAACGCCGCGCCGCCCTCGGCATTACCGACAATCTGGTGCGCATTTCCATTGGCGTCGAAGACCCGGATGATCTGATCGCTGACTTTGATCAGGCGCTGGCGGCGGTTTGAAGGACGGGCTGTGCCAAAACGTGCGGGTGATCGCACGGGGGCTATGACCAGCCCGGTAATAGGTTGAAATCTCCGGAGTTACTTTGCGTTGTTGGCAAGCTTCTATAGTCAGGCAATATGAAGGATGATTCTCTCGATCCGATGATCCGCGACGCATATGCAATCGCTGCCCAGCCGGAACGGCTGATGAAATTATTGACGGTTCTGCAAAAGCCGGCGGCTGATAATGAAAGCGATCTTCAGCCCCATTTTGCCAATGTGACCGAGTTGCTGACTGAAATCGACCCGAGTGTCGGCGACGACTTTTCTACCTATGCGCGCGATCTGGAAGGAAATGGCGATCACCTGATTCCACCCGATCTGTCGCTCAACAGAACCATGACTGTGTTGAGCGTCGACGATCAGATCTTCAAGAGCGCGCATCTCGTCCTCGGACAATCGATCCCCGACTGGTTGTTTGGCGTGGATGGGGAGTCCCATGCGCAGGTCGAAAAACTCCTGGAAGAACCGGGCAAGGCCGGGCCTGCCATTGTTCGCCTATATGTTGACCGGGATGACGATAGAGGCGTGTTGTTTGCCGCGCAGAGCTCTGGTGAGGATGACATATCACTGGATTTCCGCGTCATGCGCCTGCGCTGGCATGCCGTCATTGGCAGCGCATTTGCGCAGTCGCTGGAGCTTACCGCAACCGAGGAACAACTGGCAGAACATCTGGTCAATGGCCTGTCTGTCACGGAATTTGCAGCGCAGCGCGAGCGCGCTTTGGGGACCGCAAGAAACCAGCTGAAAGCCCTGCTGCGCAAGCTGGGCATCGGCTCGCAGACCGAATTGATCTCGCTTTATGCCGGCTTCAGCAACGCTTTCGCGATGGCGGAGACAAATGACCCCAATCTGCTTCCTCCGCGTTCCAGTCATCAATTGACTTTGGCCGACGGGTCCCATCTCCCCTTTGAAATATATGGCGATCCGAAAGCCAGGCCGGTCCTCTATCTCCATGCGACAATCGATGGTGCCTATCTGACCACTAGGCAACAGGACGCTGCCACGGGGCAAAATTTGCGCATCATCGCGCCCTGGCTGCCATTTTATGCCGGCAGCAAAATGGCGAATACCGGGCTCGCTGTGGTCGACGAATTTGTTGAACGGCTGGTCCATTTGCTGGATCAGCTGAAGATCAAGCGCTGTTCCGTGGTTTCGGCGAGAGTCGCCGCTCCTTACGGGATGGCCGCCATTCGCAGTCATCCCAACCGGTTTTGCGGTCTCGTCATGGCGGGCGCGATATTACCAGCGGGCGAAGACAATGATTTTTCGCATCTCGCCATGGGCTATCGGGCGCCGCTGCGGCTGGCACGGATCGCACCATCTTTTGTCCGGCTATATTTTGCGGCCGTCTCGACCATGGTCCGTCGCGGCAAGAGCATGGCCTATTTCAAAAGCATCTACGGCGAAAGCACTGCCGATATGCAAACGCTCAACCGGCCCGATGTCGCGGAACTGATGCAGCGGTCGATGAAACGCACGTTCGAAGACGGCTATGAATCAACCGCGCAACAGGCGATCCTCACAGCAAGCGACTGGTCGAAATGGTGTCGCAAACTGGAGGTGCCGGTCACGGTTATATGCGGAGCCGAAGACCGGCTTGCACCGCCTGACATGGTCGAGAAATTTTGCGATCGCTATGGTTTCAATCTGATCGGCCCTTTGCCGGATGTTGGCAGTCTGGCCATTCAGCAGGTTCCGCACAGGATATTCAGCGAAGCGGCAAAAATCCACATGGATTGAGCCGACTTTTGGCCGACCCTCTCTGATCAGATAAACCGTAGATATGTACCATATGGTATATTCTAAAGCCTGCACGACTCCATTACCTGCTGCGGTAAATCCAATGGAGATCGACAATGAAATTTTCGAAACCGGCTATCGCGGCATTATTCGCCGTTTCCATGCTCAGCAGCGGAGCGGCGCATGCTCAATTTGGTGGCTTGGGCAATGCCATCAAAAAAGAGGCAAAGAAAACCAAACGGGATGCGGAGAGACAGGCCGTAGACGAAGCCGAGAAAGCCATTGATAACGCGATACGCGGGAAAAAGGGCAAACGGGTAAAAATCGGAAAAATCAGTGGCGGCGGTTCGGTGGCTCTCGGCACACCATCTGCAAATCTCACATCGCAAACGCAATGTGCTGGCCTTGCTCTTTCCAATGTGACTGTCGGCAATCTGGGTGACTACACATTCCAGCAGGGCTTCAGCAAGGAAAAGCGCACCGGCTTTATCAACCGCAAGCCTGGCAAAGTGAGCGGGTCATGCATCGCACCATCTTTGCAACCACAGGAAATTCTCTATTTCGAAGTCGACGAGAAAAAATACAAGGCGATGGACAAGGGCAATGACTTTACCTGGCAGTGCGTGAAGTCGGATGACCCCGGCGCCGGTACTGTCGATTACTGGACATGGCACAGCGATCAATATCTTGGCGATTCCCACATGAAATTGCATTGCGGCAATGATCAGGGCGTCAGCGATTGCGCAACCGGCAGCAACTCTTCGCGGGCTTCTGCTTATACAGCCGACCGGAAAAATCGCGGCAAATATGGCATCAGCTTTCTGGCACGGCTCAACGAGCACAGCGATGCGAGAACGGAAAAACTATACTGCCAATATTATAACAAAAGAACCGGAAAAAGCCTTGTCGGCTTTGAATATCTGAGTGCCCCGGCTCGATAGTTTCGAGTTCGAATGACTTTTTCCCGTTCCCGGAAGGAACCATAATATGCGTTATGCCATTGCCTTATCTTCGCTGGTCATTTCCAGCTTCGTCATTCCGACAGCCTTTGCGCAATCGAGTGACACGACCGTCGCCAAGAATGGCAGTTGCCCGTCCGGATTCAAATCCTCGGGCAGTTCCTGTAAATCCAGCTCCGGCAAAGTGGCCATTGTAAAAATCGGCTCCTGTCCCACCGGTTTCAAATCCTCCGCCAATTATTGTGTGGGCGAAAAAGGCGATTATGCCGAGGTCAAGGGCGGCAGCTGTTCCAGTGGCTTGAAAAGCTCCGGGAATTATTGCGTAAAATAGGCGGATCGAAGCGATTGCGCGCCCTTGCCGAAACGCAGTCGCTTCGGACGTTCTTGGCTTTTGACCTTTCCTACAGCAGCCCAGATTGCTTAGTCTCTTGCCGGAATTTCGACAGGCTCTTTGACAATCTGGATAGAATCGCAACACCGCTCGATCATCTGCAATAACCGGTCCGGATTGCGCGCTTGGTCCAAAGGTTACACTAGACGGCAGGTTGTTAGTCACAAATGACTGGAAATTCAGTTCTTTAGGGCAAAAGTGACAGAAAATAAAAGCGGGTGATTGTGTCAGGTTTGTTTTGACTCACCGCCGCGATATATTTGCGCGGAATAGATCAACTCTACTGTCTTACGACTGCGACATGACCGCGATGGACAGGATTTCAATTGCATCTTCCCGACCGGCAAAATCACCATAGTCTCCGGGCTCCAGTCCCATCAATGCCCGGCTGATCGGCGCGGAAAAGGAAACCAGAGCGCCGGCAGGATCCGCTTCATCATCGCCGACGATAGAGAGAGTTTTCTCTTTGCCGTTGAGCAGGAAGGTAACCCGAGTGCCAAATTCGACCTTTTCGCCGCTCGGCACCGGTGGCAACTCGGCCGTCGATTGCCTGGTGTTCCAGTAGCGCAGGTCGCGTTTGGCGATCTTGAGCGCTACCTCGTCGGTGAGTTCAGCGACCTTTGCCTGCAATTCGCCGACGCGGTCCTTGATCAGCTGCAAGCCGCGCGCGGTGACCAGATTGGGGCCGACCGGAATCGGATGCTCGAACTTCGGCTCGAGATGCTCGTCATCACCTTCTCTGCGGAAAGCAACGCTCATCAATCAGGCCTTGGTCGTCTTGGGGGTTACCCAGATCGACACCGGCGCGACAAATTTGCCATGCGCGGGTGTGCCGACATCGATGCGCTCGGCGGTGACCAGCTCGCCGCTCTCGAGACTGAAGGAGGCCCATGGTTTGGGCATGCGGCCAAAGGTCATTTTCTGGATCGGCTGACCGGTGGCGCTGTTCATGATGGTTGCGATAATAGCCATGCCGCGCCGCTTGCGATGGATGGGCCGAACTGTCAACCACCGGCATTGAATGGCGTCATACAGAGCGGGTCCGGGGTTGCTCCGGTCAGCGCCAGTCGACGATCTGCCAGCCGCGCTGTTTGGCCATATGCCGCAAGAGGGGGGTCGGGGTCGTTGCGATTGCTTCATCGGCAAATTCCAGCATCGCCTGGTCGCTGACATGGTCGGAATAGGCGCGGACATGGCTGTCGGCGCGCTGCCAGCCCTGTTTCGCAAACAGTGCCTCGATCCGGCCGATCTTGGCATCGTCATAGCAATTCTCGCCAATGATGGCGGGCAGGACGCGGCCTTGCGGGTCGACTTCCAGCAGCGTCCCGATCAGATGATCGAAGCCAAGGCGGCGGGCAATCGCCTCGGCGTAAAGTTCATAGGAAGCGGTGACCAGCACCAGCTTGCGCCCGTCAGCGCGATCTACCTCGATCTGGTCGATCGCTTTCCGATGACGGTTGGACCGCAACACCCTGTCGGCAAAACGCTCGATATGCGGTTGCAATGCCGAAAGTTTCGGGGAGCTGCCCAGCAACATCCGCTGGTTGAAGGTCTTCAATTGCCCGCGGCTGATCAGCTTGAGCCCATAGGCAATGAAGCCGAATGGCAGAAGCGGCAGAAAAATCAGCCGCCACGGGGCTCTCGCAAAAACCATGTGAAAGAGAAACGGTGTATAGGTTCCGCGCACAGTGATCGTGCGGTCCATGTCGTAAAGCGAAATTTTCTGCATGCCGTCCCGAAGTTCCCGTTCGCGGGGTCCTTAGCAGCCTGCCGGCAAAAGCACCAAATATTTGAGCAGTTTAATCTCTTGAGCTTTGGCGCAATTTCGGTCACCTATAGACGCGATGTCCATGCCCAGCGATTTTGTCGAAGAGACAGCCGAAGGTGGAGCGGTTACGCTGCATTTTTCCGGCGACCTGTCGATTGCCAGCATTGGCGACTTGCCGGAGCGTCTGAGAGAATATGAAGGCGAAGCGCAGCGGCTCGATATTTCTGCCACCGGCTATACCGACACCGTGGGGGCCTGGCTGATACACCGGACAGCGCGCGACATGAACGCGGAAATTGTCGGTGCGGGTGACGATGCACAGCGGCTGATCGCTGCCGTCGCAGGAGCCGATCAGCCGACGGAAATCCGGCCGGAACCGGCCAACCCGGTTATCCGGGTGCTGGGCGAAATTGGCGAGGCGACGGCTATCGCCTTTACCACGATGACCGGATTGATCGGCTTTTTCGGTGCAATCGTGGTCGGCTTCATGCGTTTGGTTCGACATCCCGGTAAAATAAGATGGAATGCCGTGATCCAGCGCTTTGACGTTGTCGGCGTCCGTTCGCTTGGCATCATTGGTCTGATGAGCTTTCTTATCGGTCTGGTGATCGCGCAACAGGGGGCGGTGCAGCTGCGGCAGTTCGGCGCGGAAGTGTTCACGGTCAATCTCGTCGGACGACTGACCCTGCGCGAACTGGGCGTGCTGATGACCGCGATCATGGTGGCGGGCCGGTCGGGCTCGGCCTTTGCCGCGCAAATCGGCACGATGAAGCTGACCGAGGAAATCGACGCGATGCGCACCATTGGCGTGTCACCGGTGGAGGCGCTGGTGCTGCCGCGCTTTATCGCCGCCGTCTTCATGCTGCCACTGCTCGGATTTTACGCATCGATGGTCGCGATCATCGGCGGCGGCCTGCTCAGCTGGGTTGAACTCGACATCCCGCCAGCCACTTTTTTCGCCCGCATCCGCGAAGTTGTGCCGCTGACCGACGTCTATGTCGGTCTCGTGAAAGCGCCGGTCTTTGGTGCGATCATCGCGGTTACCGGCTGCTATCAGGGCATGCAGGTCAAGGGCAATGCCGAGGATGTCGGCAAGCGGACGACCGCAGCGGTGGTTCAGGCTATTTTCCTCGTCATCGTGCTCGATGCCTTTTTTGCGGTTTTCTTTACCTGGATCGGATGGGATTGATGCTCGATTCGCAAGCCATTGCCTATGACCCCGATTATGAAGGCCCGATCGTCAGCGTCCACGGCCTGCGCAACGCTTTCGGCGAGCAGGTGGTGCACGACAATCTCGACCTCGATGTGCATCGCGGCGAAATCATCGGCGTGGTCGGGGGGTCCGGTACCGGCAAATCGGTACTGATGCGCTCGATCATCGGGCTGCAGACGCCGAAAGAAGGCGAGATCAAGGTCTTTGGCGAACAGATATTGGGAAAATCGGACACCGAGACAATCGAGATCCGCAAGCGCTGGGGTGTGTTGTTTCAGGGTGGCGCGCTATTTTCGACACTGACAGTGGCTGAAAATGTAATGGTGCCGATTCGTGAATTCTACCCGGATATGGACCGCGAATTCCGGCGCGAAGTGGCAAAATATAAGGTCTGCCTTTCCGGATTGTCGCCCGACGCCGCACCGAAATACCCTTCCGAATTGTCCGGCGGGATGCGCAAGCGTGCCGGCATCGCGCGGGCACTCGCGCTTGATCCGGAATTGCTGTTTCTGGATGAGCCGACCGCTGGGCTGGACCCGATCGGTGCCGCCGCGTTCGACAAGCTGACCAAGGAATTGCAGCAGACTTTGGGGCTGACCGTATTCCTGATCACCCATGATCTGGATACGCTGCATGCCATTTGTGACCGGGTGGCGGTACTTGCTGACCAGCGCGTGATCGCGGTAGGCACGATCGACGAATTGCTTGCGCTCGACCATCCCTGGATACAGGAATATTTCAACGGTCCACGTGGCCGGCTGGCATCTGCCGGAAAAAAGATGCTGGGATGAGAATGATGATGCGTATCAGAGAATTGTTGCAGGTGACGGCACGGCTCGTCATAGAGGTGAGATAGATGGAAACGCGCTCCAACCATATACTTGTCGGTGTTGTCACTTTGGCGATGCTGGCCCTTGTGGCCGCCTTTCTTGTATGGATCGTCCGCTTCGGCGATGGTACGACCAAGCAATATGACATCTTTTTCTCCCAGTCGGTAGGCGGATTGGCGTCGGGAACCGGCGTCACCTTTGCTGGCGTTCCCTCGGGCCAGGTGATCAAGGTCGAACTGTGGAAGAAAGACCCGAATTTTGTTCGCGTCCGCATTGCGGTCAGTGAAGACACGCCAATATTGGAAGGCACCACCGCCACCATCCAGAGCGTCAGCTTTACAGCGCCCCCCAATATTCAGCTCGACGGCGCGAAAAAGGGCGCGCCGCCGATTACCGAGCTCGGACCCGAAGGTGTGCCGGTGATCCCGACCAAGCCGGGAGCGCTCGGCGAACTGCTGAACAGCGCGCCGCTGGTAGTGGAACGGCTGGCAACCCTCACCGATCAGCTGACCCAGCTGTTGTCGGAGGATAATCAGAAATCGATCAGCGGCATATTGGCCAATACCGACAGGTTGACCGGCAGTCTTGCGAAACAGGCACCCGGACTAGAAGCGTTGATGGAAGAATCGCGGATAGCCATTCGTAACGCCGGTCAGACCGCCGAGAAGCTTTCGCTTGTGGCAGACAGCGCCAATGATTTTCTGACCAACAATGGCGAGCCAGTGGCCAGAAACCTTGCTACGACGCTCGACTCCGCATCCAAAAGTCTTCTTGCGTTGGAAGGTGTGCTGAAAAACGCGCAACCTGCAGCAGATCGCTTTTCGAACAAGACTTTGCCGGAAGTCGATCAGCTGGTGCAAGATATGCAGGCACTGACGAAATCCATGACAGCGGTGACCGAGCGGCTAGATCAGGGTGGCGCCGGATCCTTATTGTCTGCGCCAGCGCTGCCGGACTATAAACCAGGGAAATGACAGGGCAGATATGATGAGCAAGTTTCGAACTTTGAAATCTGTCGGTCTTCTGGCCGCTACTCTCGCGCTGAGCGCTTGCGTCAGCTTCGGCGGGGCTGAACCGCCGCCATCGCTGCTTTCGCTGTCACCCGACCAGAAATTGTCTGCAGGCGCGATGCAGAGTGGGCCGCAAGCCGGTTCGTTGGTGGTGGCGCTACCCGCAGCTCCGCAAAAACTGAATACCATTCGCGTGCCGGTACAGACCAGCGGCACGGGCATTGCCTATCTGAAGGACGCCGTCTGGGTCGATAAACCGGCTCGCTTGTTCCAGGATTTGCTCAGCGAGACAATAGCCGCGAAAAATGGCCGGCTAGTGCTGACCGCAACCCAGGCGGGCGGCAATGCACAAACCTATATCACCGGCGAACTGGTCAATTTCGGCCTCGATGGTCCCAGTCTGACGGTCACCGTCACCTATGACGCAGTGAAAATGGTCAAGGACAAGCCGGTTGAGAAAAAGCGCTTCGAAGCCAGCGAGAATGTTTTTGCGGCAGAACCAGATCCCGTCGGACAAGGCCTTAACAAGGCGGCCAATAAAGTGGCTGCCGACGTCGCCGAGTGGGTCGGCTAACAGTTTAGCAAAGCCCCCGCTACTCCTCGCCGTAGCTGAAGCCCTCGGGCTCCGGCCAGTCTATCGCAGTCGCTGCCATCACCCGAAACAGACAGCCCATCTCGTCTGCATGGGTCAGCCGCTGATGCGCAGACCGGATGTTATCAGCCTGTCTCGGACTTGCCGCGATCAGCGCTTCAGCGCGTTGATCAATTCCCAGCGACTTCAGCCACTGTCCCTGTTCGGTCGGCCCGTGCACCGCCAGCAAGCGCGTCCGCGCAATATTGGCCAAGGTGTGAAAATCGACATGAGCGGTGAGGTCTGATGTTCCCGGGCTGTCAAACGGGCTGATCGGCAGATGATCCTTCACCGCTTGCAGCGTGCTGCCGGTGCCCGGTCGCTCATAGCCATAGTCGATGATCAGCAAGGTGCCGCCCTGTTTCGCCAGACGATTGGCAAGATTGCCGGCCCATTCCACGCTGACCGGCGAGCGTTCCAATATCGTCCCTTCCGGAAATCCGCTCATGCTGTCGCCAATTTGCTCCGCCGCCGTTTCGGAACTGGGCACGGCGATAAATTTGCTGCGGTCCCGCGCGACCATCTGCCGTCGCCAGCCGCTCGATGTCGCGACAAATTGCTCGACCGGCAACGCATCGAAAAATTCATTGGCGACGATCAGCAGCGGCCCGTCTGTCGGCAGGCTGTCTATATCGGCATGCCATGTTGCATCGGGATGCAGCTCTGCCTGTTTGGCTTTTAATATCGGGCTGGTCTCGACAAGATGAACCGCCGGACTGCAGCCGAATTTGCGCAGGGACCGCAGCGCATCATAAGCCAAAGTGCCACGTCCCGGACCCAGTTCGACATAGTGACACTGTTTCGGTGACCCTTTGCGAAGCCACAGATCGGCGAGCCAGATGCCTATTATTTCCCCGAACATCTGGCTGATTTCGGGAGCAGTGACGAAATCACCTTCTTCGCCCAACGGATCCTTGCTGGCATAATAATGGTCATTGGCAATCGCCATATAGTCGCCGAGCGGGATCGGACCTTCGCGGTCAATCCTGTCGGCAATTATATGCGCTGCGCTGGGTAGGTCCGCCTTGATGCCGTCAGGCAACGCTCTTGTCTCCGGCCACCGGCTCGATGCGTGCGCGTCGGCCTTTCGCGGTGAACACCAGCCATGCACCGAGCAGGATCATCGGCACCGTCAACCACTGACCCATGCTGAAACCCGATTGCTCGACCAGCCAGGTAAGCTGGGCGTCCGGCTGGCGGAAAAACTCGACGAAGAAGCGGCTGCAACCATAGACCAGCAGGCCGACACCGACCAGCTTGCCGGGCTGATAGCGGGCATCGGTCTTCCAGAAGAGCAGCGAGAGAATGATGAAATAGAGAATGCCTTCCAGCCCTGCTTCGTAAAGCTGGCTGGGATGGCGCGCGACATCGCCGCCCATCGGGAAGACGATAGCCCAGGGAACATCGGTTGCTCGGCCCCAAAGCTCTCCGTTGACGAAATTGGCCAGCCGCCCGAAGAGCAGACCGAATGGGATAACGCAGGCGATATAGTCGCACATCCGCAGAAAATCGAGCTTCTCACGCCGCGCAGTCCACCAGAGAGCAAGCACGACGCCAATCGTTCCGCCGTGCAGCGACATGCCGCCGTTCCAGACCTGCAAAATCCGGATCGGGTCCAGCAGGATTTCCGGAGCGTAGAAAAACACATAGCCGAGCCGGCCACCGACGATGATCCCGAGCGTCGCCCAGAAGATCATGTCATCGGCATGGCGGCGGGCCATTGGCGAACCCGGCTGCGCTATCAGCTTGGTCAAATACCAATAGCCGATCAAAATCCCGGCAAGATAGGCCAGAGAATACCATTTGAGCTGGAAAAATCCGAGGTCAAGAGCGTTGGGAGACAGGCCAAGCTCCTCAAACCGCGTAAACTGTGCCGCATTGGCCAATATAATATCAATCAACTCTTTTCCCCGCGTGGTTTCCTGTCCATATAAAGGGAAATTCCCCTTTACCAAGAGGGAACAACGGGAGACTTGAATAATGGCGACCTCTGAACTTGATCTGGTAATTGACAAAACGCTGGAGGAACTGACGCAGCCTGGTCAGCTGCTGGAACTCGACACGATCAACAAATACGGCGTCGATATGCCGATTTTCAAGAATGCGCCGCAGAATGTGTCGGACTATTTTGCCTATTTTTGCCACCAGCATGCCGACAAGGAGTTTCTGATCGATGGCGACATCCGGCTGACCTTCGGAGAGACTTATGCTGCCGCGCGCGTTTTGGCCGGCGGGCTGGTTGAAGGCTATGGCGTTCAGAAAGGCGACCGGATCGGAATCGCGGCGCGCAATTCTGCCAATTGGGTCATTCTCGACATGGCGATCATTATGGCGGGTGGTGTCTCGACAAAATTGAACGGCTGGTGGCGCGGTGATGAACTGGCTGACGGGATTGAGGATGTCGGTTGTTCCTATGTATTTGCCGACTATCAGCGAGCCCAGCGCCTGGTTGAATCCAAACGCAATCACGGCGCCGAACTGTTGGTTTTCGAACATGACAAATTGCCGCTGGAAGGCTTGAAAGTCATGCTGGAAAAAGGTGGCGGCGCCGAAACACCGCTGCCGCAAATGGCTCCGGAAGACAATGCGACGATCCTGTTTACTTCCGGTTCCACTGGTCGCTCAAAGGGTGCCTATGCCGAGCATCGCTCGGTCGTCCAGGGCGCAATGAGCTTCGTCGGGACGGTACTGGTGCTGGTCAATATCATGGAAAAACAGGGCAAGATGCCCGAGGGGCAACCGACCGCGCTGGTCTGCGTTCCGCTATTCCATGTCACTGCCTCGGTGCCGCTGGTGCTGGTTAGCTATGCGATGGGCCGCAAGCTCGTATTCCTCAACAAATGGGATGCGGAAGAAGCGATGCGCCTGATCGAGAAGGAGCGCGTTACCTATTTCGTCGGTGTTCCGCTGATGAGCATGGAAATCTATTCGCATCCGCATCTTGACAAATATGATCTCAGCAGCTGTGTCACCATGGCCGCGGGCGGTGCGCCGCGTCCGGTCGAACATGTTCGGCGGATCAAGGAGAAAATGGGCGATGGCTATCCGGTGATCGGCTATGGCCTCACCGAAACCAATGGCGTTGGCTGTTCCAACCAGAATGAAAATTATCTCGCCAAGCCGGACAGCACCGGGCGGGCAACACCGCCGATTGTCGATGTCGCGATCCTCGACGATGACGGCAACAAGATGCCGCAGGGTGAGCGCGGCGAAGTCTGCATCCGCACCGCTGCCAATTTCACCGGCTACTGGAACAATGAAGAGGCGACAAAGGACGCTTTCACCGATGACGGATATTTCCGTACCGGTGATATTGGCTATCTCGATCCCGAAGGCTATCTGTTCATTGTCGACCGGAAAAAGGAAATCATCATCCGCGGTGGCGAGAATATCAGTTGTCAGGAAGTGGAAGCTGCCGTCTATGCCAATCCGGCTGTCGCCGAAGCCTGTATTTTCGGGGTCCCTGACGAGCGGTTTGGCGAAGTTCCGGCATTGGTCTATCACACCAAGGACGGTCACAGCCTGACCGATGAAGAACTGCTGGAAACGCTTAAGCACCAGCTCGCTCCCTTCAAGATGCCGGTTCATATCTGGCAATATGAAGAGCCGTTGCCGAAACTCGGTACCGCGAAAATTGCAAAAATCGTGTTGGCGAAAAAGCATCGTGACGAACTGGCTGCAACCGGATGAACATTCGTGCCAATATTCCGGCTGCGCCGGCCGATCCGGCTACGCGGATCGTCCGGCAGCGGGATATTATCAATCGGCGGGTGCTGGCTGAAGAAATTGATCGCCTGATTGCCGAACATGGCATGCCGACAGCGCGGGCGAAAATTCTGCCGCTGCTGCAGGAGGCGCTCAATGATGGCCGGGCGGAGATCAGCGCGCGTTTGCTGAAACGACCTTCGGCGGGTCATGAAATGGCGGCAGCGCAATCCTTCCTGGTCGATCAGCTGGTCCGCCTGATCCACGATATCGCGGTCTATCACCAATATCCGGTAAGCAATCCGTCGTCGGGCGAGCGGATTGCGGTGATGGCCGTGGGTGGATACGGCCGCGGCGAAATGGCGCCGCACAGCGATGTCGACATCGCCTTCCTGACCCCGCACAAGACCAATAGCTGGACCGAGCAAGCGGTTGAGGCGATGCTCTACTGGCTCTGGGACCTCGGTTTCAAGGTCGGTCAGAGTAGCCGGTCGATCGATGAAATGGTGCGCATGGCCAAGGAGGATTTGTCGATCCGCACAGCCCTGCTGGAAGGCCGCTATATCTGGGGCGATACCGGAGTCTACGAAGAAGCCAAACAGCGCTTTTTCAGCGATGTTGTCGCCGGTACCGACAGTGTTTTCGTGGCCGAGAAGCTCGCAGAGCGCGATGCGCGGCATATGAAAATGGGGGATAGCCGCTATGTCGTCGAACCCAATGTCAAGGAAGGCAAGGGGGGCTTGCGCGACCTGCAAACGCTTTACTGGATCGGCAAATATATCCATCGGGTGACATCCGCCGAACAGCTGGTCGATGTCGGTCTGCTCACCGTCGACGAATTCAAGCGCTTTCGCAAGGCGGCCAATTTTCTCTGGGCCGTGCGCTGCCACATGCATGATATCACCGGCCGGGCGGAAGACCGCCTGACCTTTGACCTGCAGCCGGAAGTGGCGCGCCGGATGCGATTCGCCGACCGTCCCGGCAAGTCGTCGGTCGAACGGTTCATGCAATATTATTTTCTCAACGCGAAAGTTGTCGGCAATCTGACCGGTGTGTTCCTCGCCCATCTCGATGAAACCCACAATGCCGGCGTCCGTCGCTTCCTGCCGTCGCTGACCCGCAAGCCGAAGAAGCTCAAGGGCTTTGTTCTGGATCGCGGACGGCTCGCCTTGCCGAATGAAAATTTCTTTGAGGAAGAACCGGTCCGGCTGCTGGAAATTTTCTGGCTCGCCGACAAACATGAGCTTGAGATTCATCCGATGGCGATGCGGGCTGCGCGCCGGGATGCCAAGCTGATCGACAACAAGATCCGCAAGGACAAGCACGCAAACCAGTTGTTTCTCGACGTGCTTTGTTCACCACGTGATCCCGAACTGGTGCTGCGCTGGATGAACGAAGCTGCTATTTTCGGCCGTTTTATTCCGGATTTTGGTCGTGTTGTGGCGCAGATGCAGTTCGACATGTACCATCATTATACAGTCGACGAGCACACTATTCGTGCCATCGGCCTGCTCGCCCGGATCGGAAGGGGCGACCTGATTGCCGATCATCCCAACAGCACGGCGACGATGGCAAAATTGCAGAACCGGCGGGTGCTGTTTGTCGCCACCCTGTTGCATGATATCGCCAAAGGCCGCGGCGGCGACCACAGTGTGCTGGGTGCGGAAGTGGCGATGAAGCTTTGTCCGCGGCTTGGCCTGCGACCCCATGAAACCGAACTGGTCGCGTGGCTGGTCCGCAACCATCTGCTGATGTCGGCAGTGGCCTTCAAGCGCGATCTGTCGGATTTCAAGACCATCCAGGATTTTGCCAGCAAGGTGAAAAGTGTCGAACGCCTGCGCCAGCTCACGGTGCTGACCGTCGTAGATATTCGCGCGGTCGGGCCGGGCGTGTGGAACAGCTGGAAGCGGCAATTGCTGACCGATCTGTTCGAAGCCGCGCAGGAAATGCTGCTGCTCGGTCACAAGCAGCGTGGCCGCAAGGAGCGGATTGACGAGAAAAAGGCGGTTCTGGCCGAAGCGCTGTCGCTGCCGGAGGCCGAGTTCAAGAAACTGTCCAAGCGGTTCACCGATGCTTATTGGATCGCGGAGCCGGATGATATCATTGCCCAGAATGCACAGCTGGTTCTGGACGCTGGTGACACGGATCTGGCGATATTTGCCGATGTCTATGCCGAACGCGGGGCAACATTGATAACCGTCTATGCGGCCGATCATTCCGGACTTTTCTACCGGATTGCTGGTGGGATCCATGTCTCTGGCGGCAATATTATCGACGCCCGCATTCACACCACCCGCGACGGCATGGCGCTGGACAATTTCCTCGTTCAGGATCCGCATGGCAAGCCATTTTCTGAAAAGGAACAGCTGGAGCGAATCAAGCAGGCCGTTGAAGATGCTCTGGCCAACCGATCCAAGCTTTCGAGCAAGCTCGACGCTAGGCCGCTTGCTCATTCGCGGGCAGGCGCGTTCGAAATAACGCCTTTTGCGCTGGTCGACAATGAAGCCTCGAACCGGTTCACGGTAGTGGAAGTCAACGCGCAGGACCGGCCGGCCTTGCTGAATGCCTTGGCTTACGCCCTGTTTGAATCGAAGGTCACCGTCCATAGCGCTCATATCGCGACCTATGGCGAGCGGGCGGTGGATACGTTCTACATCACCGATCTGTTGGGTGGAAAGATTACCAGCAAGCAGCGGCTGAACGGGCTACAAAAACGGCTGACCAATGCTGCCGCCCGCAAGCCGGAGAAGGAAACGGACTAGGGGAGCTTGTCTTTCAGAGCCGCCAGCATACCGAATGGCCCGGCCTCTTCTTCCGATTTCAGGCTTTCCTTTGCCACGACATCCGCATTTGGGCCGCGCGGGAAGGGGGGCAGCGCCAGACAGAGCGTTTGCGCGATTGCTTCGCCGAGATCGATCTGACCATTTTCATATTCGATTATATCGCAATCGTCTTCCGTCAGCTCGATTTCTTCCTCAGCGCCTTCAATGCCCAGTTCGGGCACAAAGGCAATCTCGAAATCCTCGCGCAACCGAACCTGAAAGCTCTCTCCGGTAATCGAGCAGCGCTGCTGCAGGTCGGATTCGATCCGTCCGGTAAAACCGATGCGATTATCGCCGGCCAGCAATGTAAATGCCGCGTCCAGTGCGGTAATTTTTGGCAGATCAAATCTCTGCGCCAACTTCCGCCTTTCTTCCTCATTTGCGGACAACTTGCCCGTGCGCGGCTTGGACCCGATTTCCGAAAGCTTGACGATATGGGAAAATTCCGGCTTGTCCATCATGCGGCCCGTCCGCTGTCCGGAAGCTGGCCCGCAACGATCGCGTCGGTCTCACGATCTTGCAGCGCGGCGTGATAAGCCGAGAGCCGGCTGGCGAGAATGTCCAGCGCCGCGTCGTCCGGTTTTTCGCCGCGGAAAATATTCCGGACTATTGCCTCGCGAAGGTCGGCATCTTGTTGCAGCGCATCCCGATAGGCGCCTACCCGGCCACCCAAAGCGCCGATTATCCGACCGACATGTTTGCCGACAATCATGTCGCCAATGCCGATCTGACGCAATTGCCCGTCCATGTCCTGAATGAAGATCTCGGTTAGCCAGGCGATCTCCTGACCTCGTTCCTCGTCTTTCTCCAGCCGGATCAGGACCAGCGAGAATATTGCAGCAATCATATCAAACCGGCCGTCGAGACTGTCCGGTACCTGTGCCTCTTCATACCAGCCCAGTTGCCGTCCCTCGCTGACAATCGCATCGTACAGCGGTTGCATTTTTGCATTGGGATTGTCTCGGGAAAAAATCTTGCTGAAAAAGGACATTGCTGGTTCCGCTGGTTGGATCGAAAGTTTATGGACGAACGGGTCGTTTGTTAAGTCTGGATACAGGGCATATTGATATTTATGGCGCGAGATGCAATGGGCGATGACGAGTCAGGTACCGATACGGTGCTGGCTGTATAGTGGAGAATGAGTTCGATGGTCGGCAATATCAAAAAACACGGTCTGTGGCTCGGGCTAATGGCTGGTGCGATGACAATGGCTGGATGCACTCAGGTGCGCGGCCATCAGGGATATATTGCCGATGAAGTGTTGATGTCAGCCATTCAGGCCG
The DNA here is from genome assembly GCF_001586275.1 of Sphingorhabdus sp. M41. Classification (NCBI taxonomy): domain Bacteria; kingdom Pseudomonadati; phylum Pseudomonadota; class Alphaproteobacteria; order Sphingomonadales; family Sphingorhabdaceae; genus Sphingorhabdus; species Sphingorhabdus sp. M41. Next base: position 698,782 of record NZ_CP014545.1, read on the forward strand.
GCATCGATAACCGCCAGTCGGTGGAAGCTTCGCTCGGTCGTCCGACCTTCACTGGCCAGTTTGACGAAAATACCTGGTATTATCTGTCCCGCGACACCCGCCAATATGGCTTTAACAACCCGCGTCCCCGTGATCAGCAGGTGATGCGCGTGATATTTGATGCCGACGGCAACGTGACTGCGGTCGATCGCACCGGTCTTGAACTGGTGGCGAGCATAAGCCCGGATGGCGACAAAACGCCGACTTTGGGCCGCGATCGCTCCTTTTTTGAAGAATTGTTCGGTAATATCGGCGCGGTCGGTGCACCGGGTGCTGGCGGGGCGAGCAACGACCCGACCCGCCCCTAGCGACCAATCCTATTTTGCAATGCCGCTGGCAGCCAATACTGCCAGCGTTACCAGCTCCGATGCGGTGGATGCCATGGTGGCAATCTGCACCGATTTTTCCAATCCGACGAGCATCGGTCCGATGACCGAATCGCCACCCAGTTCGCGCAGCAATTTTGCCGACAAATTGGCTGACTGCAGGCCCGGCATGACCAGCACATTGGCGGGCTGGGACAGGCGGCTGAACGGATAGTTCGCCATCAGCTTCGGATTGAGCGCAACATCGGGCGCCATTTCGCCTTCATATTCAAACGTGACCCGTCGTTGGTCGAGCAAAGCCACGGCTTCGCGCAGATTCTCCAGCCAGCGGCCTTCGGGATTGCCGAAGGTTGAATAGCTGAGGAAGGCGACGCGCGGTTCGTGACCCATCTGCCGGGCTACCGCTGCTGTCTGCTCGGCGATGTCGGCCAGTTCATGGGCTGTGGGTCGTTCGTTGACGGTGGTGTCGGCCATGAACACCGTATGATGCTGGCCGACCATGACATGGATGCCTAGTGCGGTGCGGCCTTTTTCGACGTCAATCACTTTGGCGACATCGCGGAAGGATTGCGAATAGGGCCGGGTAACGCCGGTGATCATCGCGTCGCCCTGATCCATGGCGAGCAGCGCCGAACCGAAGATGTTGCGGTCCTGATTGACCATGCGCTTGATATCGCGCTCCATATAGCCGCGGCGGTGGAGACGCTCGTACAGCATGTTGACCATGTCCGGGACCAGCGGGCTGTTACGGCTGTTGTGCACTTCAAAGCTGTCCGGATCGCTGACGCCCAGTTCGGCAAGCTGTTCCCGCACGCGATCGTCGCGTCCGACCAGAACCGGTGTGCCATAGCCGCCATCGCGGAACTGGATTGCCGCGCGCAGCACGACGGCTTCTTCCGCCTCAGCAAAAATGACGCGCTTCGGAGAGAGACGGCAGGCTTCATAGGCTTGCGTCAGTACCGATGTTGTCGGATTGAGCCGCGCTTTCAGGCTCTGCCGGTAGGCGTCGAGATCCTCGATCGGCTTCTGGGCCACGCCGCTATCCATGGCAGCCTTGGCAACGGCTGCGGATACCACGTCCATCAGCCGCGGATCAAAGGGGGCGGGAATGATATATTCGACACCAAAGCTTGGTGCTTTCCCGCCATAGGCAGCGGCAACTTCTTCCGGAACCTGTTCGCGCGCCAGTTCGGCAATCGCATGGGCTGCCGCAACTTTCATTTCCTCGTTGATCCGGGTTGCCCGGACATCCAGCGCGCCGCGGAAGATGAAGGGGAAGCCGATGACATTATTGACCTGATTGGGATAGTCGGAACGGCCGGTGGCGATAATCGCATCTGGACGGGCCGCCTTGGCATCGGGCGGCGTGATTTCCGGATCGGGGTTGGCCATGGCAAAGATGATCGGTTGCGGGGCCATATCCTTGACCATTTCCGGCTTCAGGGCGCCGGCAGCCGACAGGCCGAGGAAAACGTCGGCGCCGGACAGCGCGTCGGTCAGCGTTCGTGCATCGGTGTCGATTGCGTGGGCAGATTTCCACTGGTCTACATCGTCGCGGCCGCGATAGATGACACCGGTCCGGTCACACATGGTCAGATTATCGTGCGGCACGCCAAGGCTCTTGATCAGCGAGGCACAGGCAATGGCGGCAGCACCGGCGCCATTAACGACGACCTTGATATCCTCGATCTTGCGGTCGGTCAGCAGGCAGGCGTTGATGATCCCGGCGGCGGCGATAATCGCGGTGCCGTGCTGGTCATCATGAAATACCGGAATATTCATCCGGTCGCGCAAGGTCTGCTCGATGATGAAACAATCGGGTGCGGCAATATCTTCCAGATTGATGCCGCCGAAGCTGGGCTCCATGATCTGGACGGCATTGATGAAGGCGTCCGCATCCTCGGTGTCCAGTTCCAGATCGATGGAATCGACATCGGCGAAGCGCTTGAACAATACAGCCTTGCCTTCCATCACCGGCTTCGAGGCTAGGGCTCCCAGATTGCCGAGGCCGAGGATCGCGGTGCCGTTCGAGATGACCGCGACCAGATTGCCTTTGGCGGTATAGTCATAGGCTTTCGACGGATCTTCGGCGATCGCCCGGACCGGAACGGCAACGCCGGGAGAATAGGCGAGGCTGAGGTCGCGCTGGGTTGCCATCGGCTTGGACGCAATAATCTCGATTTTTCCGGGACGACCGTGGGAGTGAAAAAGCAGAGCTTCCCGTTCGGAAAATTCTAGATTGTTGTCGTTATTGTCGGCCAAATTTTATCTCCGCATATTCAGTGGTCGGCTCGGTTGCGCCGATCGGAAGTTCACATCCCCCCAGAGACCTACTCGTTTTGTCTCGGAGCCGCAATATCAAGTAAATTTCAATAGGATATGTTCGCTACTCTTTTATGTCCGGCTGCACTCGGCTATCGCGGTGCCATGGCAACCCAGACTCAAGACAAGATGAAAAAATCGGCCAAAGCGCCCGCATCGGCACCGACCAAGGTCACGCCGATGATGGAGCAATATTTCGGGCTGAAGGAAAAGGCCGGCGATTGCCTGCTATTTTACCGGATGGGCGACTTTTTCGAGCTGTTTTACGAGGATGCCAAGCTCGCTGCGGCGGCGCTGGATATCGCACTGACCTCGCGCGGCAAAAATGCCGGGGAATCGATCCCGATGTGCGGGGTGCCGGTGCATGCGGCGGAAGGCTATCTGGCGAAGCTGATCCGGTCCGGTTTCAAGGTGGCCATCGCCGAGCAGGTGGAGACGCCGGCCGAGGCCAAGGCGCGCGGCGGCTACAAGGCCTTGGTCGCGCGGGACATCATCCGCTATGTGACCGCCGGGACGCTGACCGAAGACAATCTGCTCGACGCGCGGAGCGACAATATGCTGGTGGCGCTCGCCGAGGTGCAGGGAGAGATCGGACTGGCAGCGGCGGATATTTCGACCGGCAATTTCGAATTGGCGACGATTTCCGACGATGCGCTCGATGCCGAATTGGCCCGGATCGCGCCATCGGAAATCATCTGTCCGCCATCCTTGCTGCCACGGCTGCACAAGGCGACCGGCTGGGCCAAGGACAATTTCGACAGCGGCCGCGCGGAAAAACGGCTGCGCGAGCATTTCGGGGTGGCGACGCTCGATGGCATGGGCGAATTTTCGCGCGCCGAACTGGCGACCGCAGGCGGACTGATTGCCTATGTTGATCATGTTTCGCAAGGTCAGGCACCCTATCTGCATCCGCCGAAGAGACGGGAAACGCGGGAGTTTCTGTCGATCGACGGGCCAACCCGGGCGAGTCTGGAAATTGACCGGACGCTGGCGGGCGGGCGCGAGGGCAGCCTGCTCCACTCCATCGATCGCACAGTGACACCGGCCGGTGCCCGCTTGCTGGCCCGCGATCTGTCCGCGCCCCTGTTCGCGGAGCAGCCGATCAACCGGCGTCTCGGACTGGTGCAATGGTTTCATGACGGGTCGGGAATCCGCGACGATGTCCGCACCGAGCTGAAGGCGCTGCCCGATATCGGCCGGGCGCTGGGACGGGTTTCTGCAGGGCGAGGCAGTCCGCGCGATCTGGGGCAGATTCGCGACGGTCTGGCGGGTGCGCGGATCTTGCGCGAACGGCTGGCGCTGGCACTGGGTTTGCCGGCACTGCTCGAAAATCTGTTGCCCGCGCTGGATGGACATGGCGAGCTGGTCGACTTGCTGGAACAGGCGCTGGTCGAGACGCCGCCCACCGAAATGGCCAATGGCGGCTATATCGCGGCGGGCTATGACCCGGCGCTCGACGAACTGCGCAGCGCCGGGTCCGATGGCCGCAAGGCAATTGCCATATTGGAAGCCCGCTACCGCGAAGCTACCGGCATCAATACGCTGAAGATCAAGCATAATGCCGTGCTCGGCTATTTTATCGAAGTGCCCGCCCGGCATGGCGACAGCCTGATGGCCGAAAATTCGGGCTTCACCCACCGCCAGACGCTCGCCGGGGTGGTGCGCTTCAACTCGACGGACCTGCACGAAGAGGCGGTGCGCGTGTCGCAGGCCGGAGCCCATGCGCTGGCCGCCGAGGCCGCGCATTTCGAGGAACTGGTCGACAAGGTGCTGGCCCGCAAGAAAGAGATTGGCGAAAGCGCCGACGCGCTCGCCCGGATTGATGTCTCCGCGGCGCTCGCTGAACGCGCCGCCGAGGGCCAGTGGTGCCGGCCCGAATTTGTCGACGGCAATATATTGGATATCCAGGCTGGTCGCCATCCGGTGGTCGAAGCCGCGCTGTCGGTCAAGGGCGAGGCTTTTGTCGCCAATGATTGCTGCCTGGCGCAGGACGAGCGATTGTGGCTGGTGTCCGGCCCCAATATGGGTGGTAAATCGACCTTCCTGAGACAAAATGCGCTGATTGTCATACTCGCACAAGCGGGTGGCTTTGTTCCGGCGGCGTCCGCGAAGCTCAGCCTGGTCGACCGCCTGTTCAGCCGCGTCGGTGCCTCCGACAATCTTGCGCAGGGCCGCTCGACCTTCATGGTCGAGATGGTCGAGACCGCCGCAATTCTGTCGCAGGCGACCGAGAAAAGCTTCGTCATTCTGGATGAAGTGGGCAGGGGGACCTCGACATATGACGGTCTGGCACTGGCCTGGGCGGTGGTCGAGGCGGTGCACGAGACCAATCGCTGCCGCTGCCTGTTTGCCACCCATTATCACGAGCTGACCCGGCTGGCCGACCGGCTCGACGCGCTGTCGCTCCACCATGTCCGCGCGCGCGAGTGGAAAGGCGATCTCGTGCTGCTCCACGAATTGGCCAAGGGGCCGGCTGATCGCAGCTATGGCCTGGCGGTGGCGAAGCTGGCGGGCATCCCCAAGCCGGTGCTGAACCGCGCCAAGACGGTGCTCGACAAGCTCGAAGCCGGCAAGGCGGAAACCGGTGGTCTTGCCGCCGGTCTTGGCGATCTGCCGCTATTCGCTGCGAGCCTTGCAGACGTCGAGGAAAAATCCGATGATCTGCGCAAGGCGCTGGGCGCGCTCGACGTCGATGCGCTATCGCCGCGCGAGGCACTGGACCAGCTTTATGCGCTGAAAGCGCAACTCGAACAGGAATGATGCTATGAAAAAGTGGATCGTGACCTTGCTAGCCGTGGCGCTCATTGGCGGAGCGGCCTTTGTCTATTACACTCGCAGCACCAATAGCGAACCGCTGGAGATTGGCGTTACCGCTCCTGATTTCACCACAACCGGCGCGCTGGCGGGCAAGGAATTTCAATTTTCGCTGGCCGACAAGCTGAAAGACGGACCGGTCGTGCTCTATTTCTTCCCCAAGATCTTTACCGAGGGATGTACGATCGAAGCCAATATGTTTGCTGATGCCACCGCTGACTTCAATGCTGCCGGTGCCACGGTGATCGGCATGTCAGCCGACGATATCGAAGGATTGAAGAAATTCTCGGTCTCCGAATGCCGCGACAAATTCGCCGTTGCCCGTGCGGATGAGAAAATTGTCGAGGCCTATCAGGTCCGCATGGCACCGGGTCTCGCGATGACCAACCGGACCAGCTATGTCATCGATCAGAACGGTAAAATTGTCTTTGTCCACAGCGCGACCAAGCCGCAAGGTCATGTCTCGGGTACGCTTGCAAAAGTGAAAGCACTCGCCAAAAGCTGATTTAACGCTTGCATTTGCCGCACTGCTAGACTGAAAGATTTCCATGACCGATCACGCACCCGATCCCGCCATGCTCGCCAAAGCGGAAACGCTCACCGATGCCTTGCCTTATCTGCAACGCTATGCAGGCAAGACCTTTGTCGTCAAATATGGCGGCCACGCGATGGGCGATGCCGCGCTCGCCAGAAATTTTGCCCAGGATATCGTTCTGCTCAAGGCGGTCGGGATCAATCCGGTGGTCGTGCACGGTGGCGGCCCGCAAATCGGTGCGATGCTCGCTCGGGTCGGCGTGGAAAGCGAATTTGTCGACGGTCTGCGAGTCACCACGAAGGAAACTGCGGAAATCGCGGAAATGGTGCTCTCCGGCGCGATCAACAAGGAACTGGTCAGCTGGATCGGACAGGCCGGCGGCAGCGCCATCGGCATTTCCGGCAAAGATGGCGGCTTTGTCAAAGCGTCGAAGCTGCGCCGCACCAATCGCGATCCGGACAGCAATATCGAACGGATCATCGATCTCGGCTATGTCGGCGAGCCCAGAAGAGTGGATCGCAGCGTGGTCGACAAGATTTCCGCTGCCGGGATGATCCCGGTCATCGCGCCCATCGGCGTGGGTGACGATGGTGCAACCTATAATATCAACGCCGACACCATGGCCGGAGCAGTGGCCTCGGCCTTGCGCGCGGCGCGCCTGTTCCTGCTGACCGATGTCCCGGGCGTGCTCGACAAGCAGGGCGAACTGCTGACCGATCTCGACCCGACCAAGATCCAGGCTCTGGTTGACGAAGGCACTATCACCGGCGGCATGATTCCAAAGCTCGAGACCTGCGTGAAAGCGGTTCAGGAAGGTGTCGATGCGGCGGTTATCCTGGATGGCCGGATACCGCATGCGATGCTGCTCGAAATCTTCACCAGCAAAGGCGCGGGTACGCTGGTCCGGGATGATTTCGATTCGGTTGATTAAATCGCCGGCTGTCCTATATATATGATACAGTAAATTTCTGGCGGAATCCGTGACAAATCACTGGCCGCTCTGGTAGATTATCGATAAAGGGGCCGTCATGGTATTTGAACTCATCAACATTATCCAGTTTCTCCTTGGAATTGTAATCACGGTTATCATTGTGCAGGCAATCATGAGCTGGCTGCTCGCCTTCAATGTGATCAATCTGCAAAATGACATTGTCCGGGCGATCTGGACCACGCTCGATGCGCTGACCGCGCCGATCTACCGACCGATCCGCAAGATCATGCCGGATTTCGGAGCGATCGATCTGACCCCGATGGTCGTGATCATCGGCATTTTCATTATTCAACGGTTACTGGACGGCGTACAATATGAGATGTTAGCGGGATAAATACAGGTGGCAGCACAGATCATTGACGGCAAGGCTTTCGCCGCCGGCCTTCGCGAACGGATCAAAGACGCGGTTCCGGCCTTTGTGAAGCAGGCCGGCCGCGCGCCCGGTCTGGCCGTGGTGCTGGTCGGTGAAGACCCCGCCAGCCAGGTCTATGTCGCGTCCAAGCACAAGGCGACCATCGCCGCCGGGATGGAAAGTTTCGAACACCGGCTACCGGCCGATGTCGCGCAGGAAGACCTGATCGCGCTGGTCGAGCAGCTGAACGCCGATGAGACCGTCGACGGAATATTGGTGCAATTGCCTCTGCCAGAAGGTCTCGATGAAAAAGCCGTGGTCATGGCGATCGACCCTGACAAGGATGTCGACGGCCTGCATGTGATCAACGCCGGCCGGCTGGCCAATGGCGAGGACGCGCTGATCCCGTGCACCCCGCTAGGCAGCCTGATGCTGCTGAAAGATACATTGGGCGATCTGACCGGCCTGGACGCTGTGGTGGTCGGCCGCTCGATCCTGGTTGGCAAGCCGATGGCGCAGCTGCTGCTGGCAGAAAATTGCACCGTTACCATGGCCCATAGCCGCACGCGCAACCTGCCCGACGTGGTCCGCCGCGCCGATATTGTTGTCGCAGCCGTTGGCCGCGCCGAGATGGTCAAGGGCGACTGGCTGAAAGACGGCGCCGTGGTGATCGATGTCGGTATCAACCGGCTCGACCCCGAACCGGGCCAGAATAAAGGCCGTCTGGTCGGCGATGTCGCCACTGCTGAAGCGCTCGACCATGTCCGGGCGATTACCCCGGTGCCGGGAGGGGTTGGCCCGATGACCATTGCGGTGCTATTGCGCAATACGCTGGTCGCTGCATCCGCGCGCGCCGGACTGGAAAAACCAAAGGGTCTGTAATGCGAATATTTGCCGCTATCGGAATCGCGCTGATGCTTTCGAGCTGTGCGGGCGGCGGCGCTCGTCTCAATGACCGAGAACGGTACGACCGGGTCATCGGAAAGCCGGTCGCCAATCCGAGCGCGATCGTCAAGGCAGAATTGTCCTTCGCCCGGCTGGCGCAGGAAAAGGGGCAATGGACCGCATTTCGCGAGACCGCCGCCGACGAGGCGATCATGTTCACGCCCGAACTGGTCAATGCGCAACAATGGCTGAAAGGCAAGGCCGATCCGTCTCAGGCGGTTAGCTGGCAGCCACATAAAATCTACATGTCCTGCGATGGCAGCATCGGTGTCTCAATTGGCGCCTGGCAAAGCGCAAACGGCACTACCGGTCACTTTACCACCATCTGGCATCAGGATGACTTCGGCTCGCGTCGGCCCGGCAAGGACGTGAATTGGAAATGGATATTCGATGATGGTGTGCCGCTGACAACACCGCTGGCAGAGCCCGACTATGTCGAAACCGAAGTGGCTTCATGCAAGACGAAGCTATCCGAAACTGTTTCTCCAACAGGACTGACCGAAAAGGGCAAGTCCGGGACTTCCGCCGATCGCAGCCTGGTCTGGAACGCGGCCTTCGCGGCCGACGGCTCGCGCATCGTCTTTGTCGATCTGGCGCAAGACGACGGCAGCTTCAAGCGGGTGCATGAATATCGGGTCGACGCTCCGACACCATGATCGAACTTTTCATCTCTGCCTTCATCACCTTTTTCGTGGTGATCGATCCGCCAGGCTGCGCGCCGATCTACGCCAGCCTGACCAGCAGCGCGCCACCACGCGACCGCCGGATCATGGCCATTCGCGCTATCCTTGTCGCCGCAATCATATTACTGGTTTTCGCGCTGTTCGGGGAACAGATGCTGGGTGCGCTGGGTATCAGCCTCGACAGTTTCCGCATTGCTGGTGGCATCATGCTGTTCCTGATCGCGCTCGAAATGGTGTTCGAGAAACGCACCGAACGGCGAGAGGACCGGGCGCAGGAGATTATTGAGCAGCCCGAGATCGAGGATGTTTCAATCTTCCCGATGGCCATGCCGATGATCGCAGGGCCCGGTTCAATTGCCGCTGTCATGCTGCTGACATCCCAGCATGATGGCATCGACAATGCGCTGATCATTCTCGGCGCTTTGGGATCAGTACTGTTGCTCACCCTGTTCGGCCTGCTCGCAGCTGGCCCGCTGATGCGGGTATTGGGTAACAAGGTCGAAGCAGTCATTACCCGGGTGCTCGGCGTTCTCCTGGGCGCGCTTGCGGTACAATTTGTGGTCGACGGGCTGAACGCGAGCTTCTAGCGCGTCGCGACATTTGGCGCGGGATCTGACGCTAAAACCCTTGGCTATCCCACATCCGTCGGGCGTGGCTTACATTCATTCCCGCTCCGTCCAGAGCCAAAGTCTGAAGGCTGCTGTTCACTCGCTGATCACCCCGGAGATCGAGAGCAGCATGAAAGCGCGATTGGCCAGCCCGGGGTTGATGATCAGACGTTTGATCAATTGTTCCTGGCTTTCATTTTCGCTTCCATAAGCAGCGACCAGCTTGTCCCAGGACTCCCGAGAGTCCTCAATCCGGCCATTTTTGGCATAGACCATGGCCATAGCGATGTCATAATAAGGTCCAACGCCAGTACTGGACGGCACGATTTTCTCGGCGATTTCCAGTGCTTCCTTGTCCTTGCCTTCCGATAGCAGCGTTAGCACCAGTCCCGTTTCTGCGACGATGGAACCGCTGGGGTCGAGGGCGATGGCGCGTCTCAGATATTTATTTGCATCCGGGTCTCCGCAGCCAAATAGAAAGCCGCCAGTCTGAGCCTGAATGGTTGCTTCATAGGGATCCAGTTCAACCGCTTTTTCAGCAAATTCTTTGCCGCGAGCACAGCTGCGGTTGAAGAAACTGGATCTGGCGAGGGCAAAATTGGCCGACGCGTCTTCTCTGCCACGAACCATCGCGCGGCGTGCATATTGCAATCCCGCCTCGAAGTCCGGCTCTTTGCCGCTGGATTCTACCCGCAAAAAAGACATGAACGATGCAGCGGCAAGAATTTGGCTATCCAACGGATCCGCTTCCAGCGACTTTTTTATGCATGATTCAACGACCGGCAACAGATCAGGATCGCGATTGGCACGATAGTTTTCGAACCGGAGAAGACAGGAATAACCAATCATGGCGCCGTCGGGCAGATGTTTGCGCTGGTCGGTGGCAATCACTCCATAAATGCTGGCAATGCGACTGGCTACCGGACCAAGTTTTTCAGGATATTCAGACATTGAATCAGGCAACACCAGAGTTGTCGACCAGATGGTCTCCTTCTCTATCAACGATGTCAGCGAAAAGTTGATTTCGGGTCCGGCTGCCCCTTCGACTATCTGGCTTTTGAACAGATAGGCGTTCTGATCCTGATCTGAATTGATGTCTGACCCGTTTGCTGCTGCCAGGCGTACTTGCGCTGAACGGGCGAAGGCATCTTCAAAAAAATGTTGGATGCCCGAAGCTCTTCCGCTGGTTGAAACTCCGGAATCCTGTCGGGTGACGGCAACGTAAATTTTCGGAGCCATGGTATATCGGTCCGAATTTAATTCCGTGCCGGATGAATTCGGGTTGCTGGTGTTCAGCAACCAGATGAGGTCGGCTCCGGCTATGATCAGCAAGGCAGCGATTCCGAATGTTATCCACCGGTTCTTGAACCACAGATCCAGCTTGGTCTCGGTTGGTGCGGGGATATTGAGATCAACATCATCCGATGTTGTTGCAATCGGTAGCTCTTCCAGCTCAGCATCATTCACCTCGATTTCGACGGCATAATGGCCAATCGGAATATGCAGCCGGGTCGCACTGTGGTGAGCGGCATAATGAGCGGATAGCATTTTTCGCAGCCTGCCCACTTGTACGCGCGGATAGCTGTCAGCCTGAACATCAAAATCTTCGGTGCGACCAAGTCCGTCCACGGCAACCTGATAGGCCTTGGGTGGATTGGCCGGATTGGAAATGGCTTCTTCAACCAGATAGCTCAACAGTTGCGACATGACTGGCGAGCGAATGAAATCGGGCGATTGCAGAAGCATATGTGTTTCCGCACGGAGCAGCTTGGCTCGACGTTCCTCCGAAATCGGCGAGGATGTCATTTCGGTCTCCCTTCGAATTTATCGCTACCAGAAATAAGCGCTATCTGCACAAGCCAAATGATCACTGAAATGCCACTCGGTCTCGAAGACTGATCCAGCCTTCACTGCCGACGATGATATGATCGTGCACGGTCAATCCGAGTTCTTTACCGGCTTTTAGCAGGCGGCGGGTGGCATCGATATCGCCCTCGCTGGGATTGGGATCACCGGACGGATGATTATGCGCAAGGATCAGGGCGGTTGCATCCAAAGCTAGCGCACGTTTCAATATCTCGCGCGGATAAATGGGGGCTTCCGAAATAGTCCCTCTGCTCACGACTTCGTCGCTGATAAGCCGGTTCCTGCTATCCAGAAACAGGACCCGCACCTCTTCGACCGGCAAACGCGCCATGGCCACGATAAGATATTCGATGACGTCCGTAGCCTTGGACAGGCAAATCCGGTCCAGCATCTTGTCCTTGGATGATATGAGCATGGCTTCCCGCACCAGAGACAGGATGGCCCGGGCAGGATTGCTCTTGGCTGTCCGGGGATCAGAGTGCAATGCCGCCCCGATCGAACCAAATTCGGTAATTAATGCATCGGCGACGGAAGAAGCATTGTCTATTTTCGCAAGGACGAAAAGTCGCTCCAGGATTTGTCGACCCCGTACTGCCGAAGGCGCTGCTGATGACGGTAAGTGCCGGCGGTCAATACAATCAGCATCGGATAGGCCCAGACTGCCGCTACTGCTCCATAAGCCTGTGGCATCAGTTCCGGAATAACCATTATCGGCAGGTGCGTGAGCACCTGTATCGATTGCATAGCGCATAACCATAAAGTCCAATACCTCTCAGCATTTAAGGCAAGATAGAAAAAGCTGCCCAACATCGCTGCATCGACAAGGAAGATTCTCACTTCAACATGAGAAAATCGATCGGAAACAGGGGCGGCGACCGCGATCGTGAGAAAGAAACCGACCAAAATTATAATGACCGCAAATCGCTCCGGTCTGCCGCCCCATATCAATCCATAGCTGCAACAAATAATCAGCAGCGCTTGAAACAATTGAATCCTGACCATTATCCTTTCGACCAAAGAAAGTTGATACGGTCAAGCCTAGCTTGGACTAAGCGGAAGGGACCGCTCTGGGATACACAGCTTCCGGTTCCGAAAGTTCCGCCTGTACCGGAGGACATTCCAGACCATCACCCCAGCTAACGGCGCGCAATCCAGCATCTTCCCGGTCTTCAGCCAGATGCGCATGCGCTTCCACCACTTCCCGATAACAGCGGGCGGTCTGGGCTGCTGCAGCAATCAGTTTTTCCGAGGCATCCATCCCGGCAGTCAGGGAAAAACGGGTGCCCGATGCGAGTCGGGCAGCAGCAATGCTGCTCATCAGTTCACCCATCTGAACCATGGTCAAATTGAGGGATTTTTCGACCTCGTGGATTTTTTTTGCGATGGGGCGGGCGGCTTCGATACGTTGATTCAACATGTGACTCTCCAGTCGCCGGATCATACCGGCGCCGATTGGTGACCAAAATTCCAAGGATTAATTTGGGCTGATCAACCTGCTCACGAGTATTGCGGCAAGGCAGACAAAGGCAAATGCAAAGGCGAGCTTGACCGATAGGTCGGCGATCGCCCAGATTCGCGCTCCTTTGTTTAGATCGTTACCCAATTCTCCCTGCTTGCGAAACGGCACAGAAAGGAGCGGGTTGGAGAAAGTGGCATAAGACTGATATGCCGATTGCACTTCCCTGACTCTATCCTGCGACGCTGCCTGATGTCCAGGCAGGGGATAAATTGCGTCGGATTCCGGCTTCGTCGCAATCCCAATTTTCTTGGGTACAAAATATTTGGGTTCAAATCCCTCGTGTTCAGCCAGCATCCGGGCGGCAGCCCTGCTGCTCGTCACTTCCAGTTTTTGTCGCGCAGACCGCAGCCGTTCGTTGATCACATTGGGCGTGACGTCAATTTCCTGGGCCGCGGTTTTGGCGTCATGACCTAGCAAAAGCAGGCGCAGCGCCTCCTTTTCATTCTCATTCAGATTGTCGCAAAAAACGCTGGTCATATTTTGCTCATACGACAGGGACGTTGATTTGGCAAAAAATACATGGTCAACATAGCGGCAAACTCTCCCTTCCCGTAGCGCAAAAACGTGAATTTCATATGGTTTTGCTGGGGTTAAATCTCATGTTACCGCTACAAGGAGTAAATTTAATTCGATAACAAATTCCTAATATCGCAGCAATTCAGCCGGATCTGCGTTGGTTTCATTAACTTGTAACGCTCGAATTGCCGGTGACACGGGTTCAACCTCAAGAATGTCGGCAAATCAGCCCATAAACATGCTTGTTCGGCAAGAAGCCCTTGCGATTGTTTGTTCGGAAAGGCGGTACAACGGTTCTGGCTCTGCCTGAGTCCGAGTCCCTCCGCTGAAGAATGGGTATCGCATGCAGCAATGGAATACTCTGGTCAGTATTTTGTCGCTGTATCGGGCTTTTCAGCCAGTTCAAGAGGAGCGTTGAACCCGCTAAGCTTCTCTGAACATACAGATCCGGGTTGATCCATATTCTCCCATGAGTGGATCAACCCGGAGATGATATTACGGTCTGAGTGCAACCGATCGAGTGAATTTGAGTAGTATAGTAGTAGAGTAGAGATTGTAATCGTCATGATTAAACGCGATTTGAACAGCTTCACCCGGCGAGAAAAAGAACTTTTTCTCGGTCACTTGGTGACGTGGGGCGCGATTATTTCTGCCTTTGTTCTGGCGGTCGTCTTGTCACCGGTGGTCGCTGCGGAGCAGGATGAACCTGCCGCAACCATCCGTGCGGATGCCGACACCGATATCGTGATGAGTGACAAGGGCTGATCAGCAACTGACTCACTATCGCCAGCATGTCGTCTGGCGCATCATCTTAACCTCGCACCCTTGATCTGCGATGCTATAAAGGGCCTATAACGGGCGCGCTTCTTCCACCAACATCACCGGAATTCCATCCCGTATCGGATAGGCCAGACCCGCTGCTTCACTGATGAGCTCCTGCGCTTCTGTATCATGAACCAGCGCAGTCCGTGTTATCGGGCAGACCAATATGCTCAGCAATTGTGGATCAATTGCCTGCAGCTCGTCTTTTGCACCCTGAATGCTCATTGTAAGGTAACGCGGTCATCGTCGCCATCCTGGCGGCCGAAAAACTGCAGCAGCTGAATGATCAGTTCGGCGCGATTGGCGAGGCCATCGACTTCCAGCAAAGCCTGTTTAGACGCGGCGTCAAAAGGGGCAATCTGCGCGATGCCGTTGACAAAGGCCATGTCGTCGAGCCGCCCGATACTGTCCCAGTCAACCTGATAGCCTTGCAGTTCAGCAAATTTGCGCGACTCTATTTCGAGCGCAGCGCGTTCGGCGCTGGCCAATACTTCGTCCAGTTCCTGGTCGTCCTCAATCTCGGCCCTTACCTGGCGAAAGGCGGTGGATGCGTCGATTTCCTCGACAATCCGGAATCGCGCCACGCCTTCCAGCACCACATTGAAGCGCCCGTCATCCAGCGCCTCGATATCGATGATCTTGCCGAGGCAGCCAATATCGAACAGGGCAGGGTGATCGCCCGCTTCCTTCGGCTGGACCATGCCGATCCTACGATCACGCGCCATCGCGTCATTGATCAGCGCGCGATAGCGTTCCTCGAATATGTGCAGCGGCAGATGCATGCCGGGAAACAGCAACGCACCAGCCAGCGGGAAGATAGAAAGTCTTTTGGTTTCGCTCATCCGAACAGCACGGCGCTGAGCTTGCGGCGGGTCGCAGCCACCCATTCGTCCTCAAGGCCGACCATTTCGAACAATGACAGCAGTTTCTGCCGCGCCGCGCCGTCATTCCACTCCTTGTCGGCAGCGATGATGGTCAAAAGATGCTCGGCCGCAGCGTCATGGTCGCCGGTAGCGATCAGTGCGACGGCGAGATCGAATCGGGCCTGATGATCCTTGCTATTAGCAGCCACAGCCGCCTCCATCGCCGCCAGCGCGCCGGCATCGGGCTTGTCCTTGGCCAGTTGCAGGGTTGTCTGCGCGCGTTCGATCGCGGGGTCGCTGCGCAGCTCGTCCGGCAATCCGGCGAGCGCGGCTTCTGCCTGCTCTATATGGTCTGCCGCAACCAGCGCGCGAATCAGTCCGCCGACTGCCTCGACATTATCGGGCGCCATATCGGCAATCTGCGCGAAAATCCCGGCAGCACGCTCGGCATCGCCTTCGCCCAGCACTTCTTCGCCCATCGCGAGCAAAGGCGCGATATCCTGTTCGGGCTCCGCTCCGCCGCCAACAGGCAGCTTTTCGAGCAACTGGTCAAGCGCGCCGGTCAATTGGCTTTCGCTGCGGGCGCTTGTCAGGTCCGCGACCGGCTTGCCCTGAAAAATCGCATAAACGGTAGGGATCGACTGCACCTGGAACTGGGCAGCGATAAATTTATTCTCGTCGACATTGATCTTGGCCAGTATCACGCCCTTGTCGGCATAAGCCGCGGCCACTTTCTCCAGCAACGGCGTCAGCGCCTTGCACGGCCCGCACCATTCCGCCCAGAAATCGAGAATGACGAGCTTGTCCATGCTCGGTGTCACGACTTCCCGCTGGAAGACTTCTACCGCTTTTTGTTCTTCGACTGTCAGTCCTGCTGTTGCCACGTGATGCTCCTGTTATAGCGCGGGACCAATGCCCGGACGCGCGCTCAAATCGTTTAACTTGTGGGCTTTATGTGGGGAGCGGGACGCCAATGCCAAGGATATTTTTGCATTTGTAGTGAACTAGGCGTTGATTGGGGCTTGCGGGGTATAAAAACCCATGCTAACCGCGCGCCTCAACTGCTGCTGACCAAGTGATTACCCAAGTGTCGCAGCAACGCCGAGCGGGCGTAGCTCAGGGGTAGAGCACAACCTTGCCAAGGTTGGGGTCGAGAGTTCGAATCTCTTCGCCCGCTCCAGTTTTTCCAAATAATTTCAACATTTTATGCAGATCGCGGCGGCGCGAAATCTGCTTCCCCGCTCCAGACTCTGCGTCGGGTAAGCATGGGGGAAGCAGTTGGCAGCGTTTCATGGCGTGGATTTGGGTGTGCATTGCGACAATTTGCTACAAACGAAGCCAAGCTGCAAGGCGACTCTGCACCGAAAATTTGATGCTAAGGATATATACCCTTGCATATCCAACTTTCAAAAGCGGCTGAGGAGTCTAATGGCGCTGAGATCACAGAGTTCAACAGTCGTTGAGTACGTCAACAATGTGTCTTATTGCTTGATCTGCCTGTTCGTTGTTCGAAAACCTACCGAAACTGAATCGGATACACTCGGATGCAGTTTCGTAGTCAAATCCCATGGCCCGTAAAACGTGAGAGGGTTCGATTGAACCAGAGGAACAAGCTGATTGAGTTGATGCAGCAATCTTCGGCTGTAATCTAGCGAGAAGATCTGATGCATCTCGCCCCGGAAAATGCATGAGCGCATTTCCCGGGTGCCGTCGCTCGAGTGAACCAATCAAGCTAGCTATTCGTTTCTCTGCGAGACTTTTTATAAAGCGATTGCGTATCGCAGCAATTGTGCCACGCTCACTTGATCCATTGTCTGAGACGAGCCGGCAGGCTTCTCCAAAGCCCATAATTAGCTCTGTTGGCATTGTGCCGCCACGGCGTCCCCCTTGTTGTCCTGCACCGACAATAATAGGCTTTATCTGATCCGACAGGCCAGGACCTGTCAACAGTGCTCCGATGCCTTTGGGACCGTAAATCTTGTGCGCCGAAACTGTTGCGAAAGCGATGTCAAGATTAAGCAGATCAATATCCATTGCAAGAGGTGCTTGCGAAAGATCGACGTGTAGCAGAATTCCTCGGCTTCTGCAGAGATCTGAATGGGCAGTAAGATCCGAAATTGCACCATTCTCATTATTGACGCCGACAATCGATACCAGAGCCGTGGAGTCATTTAGCAATGTTCTTAGGTGATGGTGGTCGGGTGCGCCATGTTTATTAAGAGCTATTCGCTTGACCGTTAACCGACTATTTTCCGCTTCATTCAAAATTGAGCCATGGTCAGCAGCGCCGATTAAAAGCTCCGTGCGCTGTGAACTAGAAGCTATTGCTTCGGCCGTCCTGACGGCCATTGCATTAGACTCACTTGCTCCGGATGTGAAAATAACGTCTTCACCTTGAAGGCCAAAGAGTTCTCCTACCTGCGCGCTTGCCACCTTAATGGCAGCGGCGGCGCGCCATCCGAGCACATGATCTGCCGAGTGCGGATTGGCAAAATGCGCTGCTGAAGCTGTATGGATCACCCGCAAAACACGCTCATCGACGGGAGTCGATGCTTGGTAGTCAAGGTAGATTGTTTGCCCAACCTGCATATTAACCCCGATGTTGGAAGAACTCGCCTGTAGCCCTTATAAACAAATTTGTATACTGGATGATGTCACCAGGAGGTAGAATGAACAAGCACGGGCTAAAAAGTGCCGACTATCGGCCATGCTTTTCGGGGCATGAAACATTCCCCCTACGTTATGGTTGGCTGCAGAAAGCGTATCGTGCTGTTAACCAAGTGTCATCAGCAAAAGACGCGGTACACCTATTCCGAGATCCCGAGTCTATCGCTCGTTTCGGTGTGGGCCGCAATATGGTCAGCGCGATCCGCTATTGGGCCATTGCCGCTGGCGTATTGGAAGAAACTAGGGCAGGACTTCAAACAACGTGGCTTGGGACTATGCTGTTCGATGAGAATGGAACTGATCCTTATCTTGAAGAAGACGCCTCACTTTGGCTGCTTCATTGGTATTTGGCTGGGCGTTGTAGACTCACATCGGTCTATTGGCTGTTTAATGAATTTAGAGGGGGCAGCTTTGTTCGGCAGGACATCGTCGCTCCTCTACTTAAACTTGCCGAAGAGCGTGGGTGGAGCCGGGTGGCATCCACAACGGTTGACCGAGACTTGCAGTGCATTCTTAGAAGCTATATTGGTGGACGCGGCTCTAGCGAAGCTGGAGAATCCGTACTCGCTGAACTTGGTCTGATTCGTCCAATGGACAAGCAGCGGTCGCGGCTATCGCGCGGTCGCAAACCTAATCTTTCCAATGCAATATTCCTCTATTGTTTGAATGAGTTCTGGAATAACTTTGCGCCTGATCAGGCGACTATGTCATTCGAAAATACCGCTTACGCGCCCGGTTCTCCGGGGCGTGTTTTTTTGCTTGAGGAGGATGATATCGTTGATCGGCTTGAGCAGCTTGAAGAAATTTCGGGCGGGGCATTAGTTTGGTCAGAGACAGCGGGATTACGACAGATAATTCGGAGCAAAAAACGTTCGATAAAAGCGGAGCAACGCATTCTTCGCGAGACACTGATCAGCGATTGTATTCGGATGGCTGCATGAACAATTCCGTGACAATAACACCACGATTCCGTCGGTCCGTCCGCCTAGACACGGATTTTTCGTCGGCAACTGCGATTGATGACTTTCATTGTCCGGCTTCATTCCAAGCCGCCATAACTTTCATGGCATCCCACATCGCTGATACTGAACAAGGTGCCTTTACGTGGACCGGGCCTTATGGCGGCGGCAAGTCTAGCTTAGCCGTTGCGGTCGCCTGCCTATTTGGAGCGCCTAAACCAGTCCGTGATCAAGCCGCTTCTTTGTTCGGCGAATCCGTCATAATCGCTTTAAAGTCGGCACTGCCCTATTTCCCATCGCGCTGGAATGTGCTGCCGCTAGTCACGGAACGTCGGTCGATCGCGATTCAACTTGCAGAGCTTTTGGATATCCCTGCCTCCTCGAGTGCATCAGACATCCTCAATGAGATAAAACGTAAAACTAAGGATCGCGGTCTGCTCATTATTATGGATGAGCTAGGTCGTGGATTAGAGGCAGCAGCCGACGGCGAAGGCGATCTTCACCTCCTACAAGACATCGCTGAACTCTCTGCACGTAGCGAGAGTAAGTTCATTTTTCTCGGAATCTTGCACCAAGGTTTCGAGGAATATGCTGAGCGACTAGGTAGTAGAACTAAAGAATCCTGGGCGAAGATTCAGGGGCGGTTTGTTGATATTTCAATTTCGATCTCGCTTGAAGAGACGATTGAACTAATTGGTGAAGCACTTGGGCACAACCGTGCTATCCATACAGCCATTCCATTGAGCAACGATTGCGTCGCGCAATTGCGACCGGTACGCAAAAAAGCCGACGCCAAGCGCATGGCAGGTAAGCTGGCTCGCGCAGATCCGCTTCACCCTTTTACTGCCTGTCTCTTGGGGCCCCTTTCCCGGCGGGGTTTTGGTCAAAACCAACGAAGTGTGTTTTCCTTTTTGAATTCTGCTGAACCATACGGGCTACAGGACGTACTCAAAAAAGAGGCTCTCGACGGCGTTTACCCGCCGCACCTATTGTGGAATTATCTACAGGCGAATTTTGAAGCTGCAATCCTGACGTCACCGGACGGGCGTCGATGGGCAATGGCGCATGATGTCCTTGAGCGGTGCATGGTGCGCGGCGCAAGTGACCTAGAACAACAAGTATTAAAAACCATCGCAATTTTTGAATTGCTCAAAGATCGGTCCGGAATTGCGAGCAATTTAGAAACGATTGTTCTAGCGCTTAACGAAATCAATCGCTCTGATATTGAGGCGGCGCTTACGCGTCTGGAACAGCAATCTGAAATCGTTTTCCGGAAACACGCAGGCATATATGTGCTTTACGCAGGGTCGGATTTCGATGTCGCGGCTCGATTAGGAGAGGTTTTATCAGAACCGACGGATATCGACCTCAACATGGTGCGCTTGCTGGCTGATCTTCAGCCGATGTTGGCGAAGCGTCATCATGAGGAGACAGGCGCGATGCGGTGGTTCGAGATGTCGATCGATCCGGTATCGAAGCTGGAGTGTTCCACAGCCCCTAAATACGCTCAAGACACTATTGGACGCATAGTTTTTGCATTGCCGATGAAAGGTGAGAGCCAGAAGGAAACCATAAATGCGTGTAAGCGCGCCGCCCGTGCCGAGGGTAATTGCCCGTTAATCATCGGTCACCATGCTGACGCAGCCCAAATTCTCGACCTCGGACGAGAACTTGCGGCGCTAAATACTCTGGAAAGTAAGTTTCCAGAACTTCGAGGTGATCCGATTGCACGTAGAGAAATCGATGCTCGTGTCGCAGAGGTTCGTCAGAAACTCGAGGATATCCTACATGGTATGATCGAAGAGTGCAGTTGGTTCGTTGCAGACCAGAAATCAAAGCGACTGACCAAGCGTCTCTTAAACGAGCAACTGTCCATCCTGGCTGATGCGATCTTTAGCGATGCTCCACTAATTCGCAATGAGCTGTTAAACTGCTCTGAGCCATCCTCGAATGCGGTAAGTGCGCGAACCAAGCTAATGAAACGTATGGCAATGCGTGGGACGAGCATTGACCTAGGGTTTGACGGAAAAAACTATCCTGCGGAGCGCGGACTCTACATTTTGCTGCTCAAAGAAACAGGAATTCACGTTGAGGGTAAATACCGCGCCCCCGCCAAGGGCAACACGCTGTATCCATTGTGGTGTGTGGCCGATAAGTTGCTCTCATCTAAGCAGGGTGTCGTGGGGGGTGATGAGATTATTCAGGCTTGGGGCAAGGAACCAATTGGGTTGAAGACCGGCCTTGGACCGGTGTTTTTGTCAGCCTACATTCTGTCGCGTCGTGATCGTGTTGCGGTCTACGGAGAAGGAATATTTCAGGCCAACTTCAATGAGCTTTGTGTCGAGTTCCTCGCTCGAAATACCAAAGACATTGAATTGCGAAAGGTTGAAATGAAAGGGTTTGTCGGAGATACACTTAAGACCCTAGGCGGACTCCTAGAAATCAAAGATACTGCGGAACCGTTGCGGGTTGCGCGAACGATAATTAGCGAGTTCGATGCCCTCGTGCCTTGGACGACGCGAACCCAATCTCTTTCTCCGCAAACACTCAAGGTCCGTGAGATTCTCAAGCGGGCGAGTGACCCAAACCAGCTCTTGTTTGACGATTTGCCGCGCTTAGCTGAGCCGCTAGCCGATGGCAATTTTGATGCGAATGCAACGGCAGTCCTGCTTAGAGACGCACTGGCCGAAATGCGAGCAGCCTATCCAAAGGTACTCGACGATTTGAAAGATCTGATGTTGCGAGAACTGGATGTTCGAAGTCAAGACGACCACGCCTTTAAAGATTTACGCGATCGTGCAGATAACATCCGCCATATTGGCGGTGATTTACGTTTAGAAGCTTTCGTGGGAAGGCTGACGCAGTTCCATGGCACGCGAGAAGATATAGAGGGGCTTGCCGGCGTCGCCGTCAATAAACTCCCAAGAGACTGGAATGACGGTGACCGAGAACGCGCAGCTGTCGGTCTTACCGAACTTTCGACTGTGTTTCTGAAAACCGAAACGATGGCTCGGGTTAAGGGGCGCAAGGATGGGCGCCATGCCATGGCAGTCGTCGTGGGCAAGCAGAACATGCCGCATTCTCTGTTCAGCGAGATCCAGGTCGCTGATGTCGATTGGCATGATGTAGAAAAGCTAGCTGGCACGCTTGATCGTGCTTTGAGCGAGGCAGATCAGCAGAGCCGCGAGATCATTCTGGCTGCTCTGATCGAGGTGACATCTAAATATCTCAACACAAGCGATGAACGTCTTGCAGGAGAACGAGCATGAGATCTACCCGCCACGTGTTGGGCCTTTCGGGAGGCCGCGACAGCGCTGCTCTGGCCATCTTTATGCGTCAGAGACATCCAGAAATTGAGGTCGAGTATTTCTTCACTGATACGGGTAAAGAATTGCCTGAGGTATACGAATATTTGACGCGCCTTGAAGGCTATCTTGGGAAGCCGATACGTCGATTAAATCCTGATCGTGACTTTGATTTCTGGCTGAAGAGCTACAAAAGCTATCTACCTTCTGCGCAGTCACGCTGGTGCACGCGCCAGCTCAAGCTTCGCCCGTTTGAGAAATGGGTGCGAGAGTTTCTTGAAGCCGGAGAGACGGTTATGTCCTACGTTGCGATCCGCAGCGATGAAGAATACCGAGAGGGTTATCAGTCAAACAAGGAAAAGCTGCTGGTTAGGCTACCCTTCAAGGACGCCAGCATTGATAAGGCGGGTGTCATCGAGATACTAGAAGGTTCAGGATTGGGTCTTCCAGAATACTATAGTTGGCGCAGTCGCAGTGGTTGTACTTTCTGCTTTTTTCAGCAAAAGATCGAATGGGTGCGTTTGAAAGAGCATCATCCGGGGGCGTTCGAGGAAGCAAAACTGTACGAGAAAACGGCAATTGAACACGGCTCACCGTTCACTTGGAGTCAAGGCGAGTCGTTAACTGATCTTGAGCAACCAGAACGGCAAGAACAGATCAGACTGGATCACGAAAAGCGTTTGGTTAGGGCGCGCACGCGGGTGCAGGCAAACCCATTGCGCCCAGACACGCCGTTGGACCTAGATGATGTTTATGGAGGGGCAGCCAAAGCCTGTCTGACCTGCCATAAATAGTGAGATACAATATAAATAAATTTTGTTTAAGGTCATTTCATGTTCAAAGTAACTGCACGGACCGTACTAGAGTTGGGATCAGAACTAATAAGTTCGGATCCCATCGCCTTTTATGAGTTGATCAAGAATGGGATCGATGCTGGTTCCAAGAACGGTGTTACGATCAAATTTGATATCGTGTTGGCGCGCCGAGACTTTGAAGAGGCAAAGGCGGAAGTTTTAGCTGAATTGAAACTTCAGAGTCTTGAAGCATCTGATGACGAAGAGCAGGATGACGCTTGGGATTTTGAAGATTTGAAAAAGTGGCTCGCGGGCAAACTTATTACCGAGGCCGATGATCTATGGGAGGAAGCGAATTCTCTCATTGAAGCTGCAGAAGATCTCGAAGAGCTTGCAAGCGTCTTGCAGACGATTAATGGCCTGAATTCTATCACTGTATCCGACACAGGATCGGGCATGTCGCTTAAAGAACTGACCTCGGTTTTTCTAGTGATTGGCACGTCCTCGAGAAAAACTGAAATTGATGCTGCGCTAGCCGGTGGAAAGTCGCACACCCCCTATTTGGGTGAAAAGGGTATCGGGCGGCTGTCAGCAATGAGGCTGGGCGACACGCTCTCGGTCCGTACGACGAAATCTGGAGAAAGCCACTACAGTCTTATCGACATCGATTGGTCAGCCTTCGATGATTCGACTAAGATGATCGAGGATATCACCGTTACGCCTGCACGCGGCGGCAAGAAGAAAGACCCTGAGTTCAGCGGCACTCAAATCGTTATTCGTAAATTGAATGCCGACTGGGCCGAGAAACGCGTTGGTTGGCTTGCAATGGATGATTTCTCCTTGCTTATCAACCCGCTCGACAAAAAGATAAGCCAGCGGATTGTTGTCCTATGGAATGGCAAGAGGGTCAACATTCGGCGGTTGGAGAACAGTTTTTTGTCTCATGCCAATGCCCTTGTGCGAGGAAAATATCGAAATACCGAGAAAGGCCCCGAGTTGGAGCTTCGGATTGAGCTGAACAATATTGGTTTTGACCATCCCAAAGAAATAAGTATCGAAACGGCGACAGCCGATGTCTTACATGGCGCTTTGGTAGGTCCAAAGGCAAAGCGCCGACGGATGAACAAGCGAGATGTCGACTACACAGCGCTCGATACAGTTGGCCCGTTCGACTTCGAGCTACATTGGTTTAACCGTTCAATTCTGCGGAAACACAAAACAACAGGTGAATTTCAAGCTCTTAGAAACCTACTCGACCAATGGATGGGGGTACGCCTCTATCGCGATGGCTTTAGAGTTTACCCCTATGGCGAAGAAGATGATGATTGGCTCGATCTCGATAAAACAGCCCTTAAGTCAAAGGGCTATGCATTAAATCGCATTCAGTTGATCGGACAAGTCGAAATCGGGCGTTTGTCTAATCCTCGCTTAATTGACCAAACCAACCGCGAAGGTCTTCGTCAAACACCCGAAGAGGCTATATTGAAGGAGACAGTTCAGTTCTCCGTGGAGCGTTTGCGTGATGAGATGAACCGCATCACACGGGAACAAAAAGATGCAAAACAACCTTTCATCGCTGATGAAACACGAACGGCCGATCTAGAAAAGCGGATGAAGGCGACTATCCGTTCAATTGGCAAAGTTGTTCCCAAAGAGCATCGAGAGGCTGTCCAAGAGTTAGAATTAATGCGTGAGGAGTTTTCTCGCTATGCCGCAAAAGCGCGTGAGCGCATTGCTGACATGGAAAAGGATGCGGATCAGATGCTCGCAATGGCAGGCATCGGCTTGATGGTCGAAGTTGTGGCGCATGAGCTAACCCGGTCCGCGGAAGATGCTTTGGATATTCTCAACAGTCTCAAGCGAAAAACTGTTCCCGACGAAGTGCGTCAGAGGCTTGAAAGTCTCCGCGCATCGATGAATAGTATTAGCAAGCGCCTGCGCATCCTGGACCCGCTAAGCGTAACAGGCCGCCAGCGTAAAGAGCGTTTTAAATTGGACGAGCTAGTCGATGAAATCCTCGATGCTCATGAAGTGCAATTTGCTCGCCACGAAGTCCAACTAAGCGTGTTTCCCCCAGATAAGCCTGTTGAAGTGACGGCAGTTAAAGGGATGGTTGTCCAGGTTTTGGAAAACTTGATCTCGAACTCATTATATTGGATGGATGTTGAGAAGCAGCGCAAGATGTCACGTGAACCAATGCTCACAATCGCCGTTGAAGATAATCCTCCGCGTGTCCGTTTTACGGACAATGGACCCGGCATTTCAAAACAATACAAAGATCGGATTTTTGATCTTTTCTTCTCGCTTAAAGACAAGAGCCGCCGCCGCGGACTCGGGCTATTTATCGCCAAGGAAGCTGCTGAACATAATGGTGGCGCCTTGATATTGGATGTAGAGACTACCAACAGCGAAGGTCGGTTTACTACTTTTGACTATCAAGTGGTGGGGGACGACTCTTGAAAGATAAAAAGCTGGTAGAGAAAGCTGGAATCACGTCTGCAATCATCGTTGATGACGGATACGATGAGGATCCATTGTATCACGAGCTGATCGATGAAGATGGCTGGGACATTTTTTTTGATGATGTTCAAGGTGCTGCATCGTCGCGCATCGAAGCATTTTTACCCGAATTCGATCCTAGTGCCAGAGATGAGCTCAAGTCCGATCAAAAATTTATCGATGCACTATGGCGCAACCGAGAAGATATTCGCGACCTTTTGGGCGGCCTTTTTGATGACTATGAGCAAAAGGCCGCAGATAACGCGCCTTTTCTTACGGCGGCGGAAGATGCACTGACTGCGCTCGGCATTCCTTACACCACCCATGGTCGGGATTTTGTCAACGATGCTGTTGATGCAGACTTGATCGTGATCGACTTGTTTTTGGGTATCCAACAGGGTGCTGAAGACCGACAGCTTACGGTAGACAGACTTAAATGCGCTATCGATCAGCGGAAGGGGGCTCTCCCATCTATTGTGCTGATGTCCCAGATTCCGACGATTGACGACTTGGCCAAAGAATTCCGTAGTGACGTGAAGCTCCATGCTTCTGCGTTTCGATATGTTAGGAAGCCCGATCTTCAGACACCAGGACGCGTTCAGGGGCTAATTCTGACGCTCGCCGCGCATCGCAGGGACAGTCAGGCTTTGTCTACCTTTGTGGAGACGTGGGAGCAGAAAGCACAAGATGCCGTCGGAAAAGCAGCGAGTGCGCTCCGAAAAATCGACATTGATGATTTGCAACATATTCGGACTATGCTTTTGCGCTTCGAAGGCGTGAACACATCCAGTTATATGCTAGATGTTTTTGATCGCGTCCTTCAATATGAGATTGAGGCTCATAGCGAAGTTTTAAAAGCGGCTATTCTGCTTGATGAGATGGCAGACGACCCCCCGCCATTGATGATTTCTAACGACCGCGACACCTATGCCATCTTGGAGCGTACGCTGTTTGTCAATCCAAACCGCAGATCACATGCGACGGGCGCTGTATGGCCAATTACTTTTGGAGATATAATAGGACCACGAGTGGGGACTGCAATCAAGCCTCGTGGGTTTTTTGCAGGACAAAATGATTTGGTGTTCTTTGTCGCATCTCCAGAATGCGATCTTATCAGAACGGACGGTCTAAAAACTGTGCTGTTGATCGCCGGCAAACTCGAAGAAGTCGATATGGCGAAACCTGTACTCGGCGTTTCTGGAAACACAACGCCAGTTTTATCGATTGATGGCGGTCGGCGATATCAGGTGACTTGGGATTTCGGGGATTTGCGCACAATGAACCTTTCACGAGCAAAGAACCTCTTGAAGACGAATGGTGATGCAGTCGTTCTTGGCCGTCTCAGGGATATCTCTGCGCTCGGGCTGCGTCAGCAGCTCCTTGGAAATGTTGGACGGGTGGGCGAGATGGCGCCCTTGCCAAGGTCGTTTCGGTTCACCGCTGATATTTACTATGCACACCAGGACCAAACGGAACGGCAACTGGCTCTGCCAGCGGGAGTAGTGCTGCGTGGCAACGCCCTCGTTCCGCGAAAAGCAAAATCGGCCACACTTATTTTTGATTCGAGCTGTGAAAACGAACTTACAACTGCCATATTGGGCTTGGATGTCGCGACGGTCTCTGATGGCAGTAAGGCGTTGCTGAACAAGCTTAAAGAGCAAACTCGGCTTAGAAAGCTTTTTCGATCAGGTTTTCAGTGGATCAGTTTGCCGCTGAAAGACCCGCAGCCGGCAGAACTTCTCCAGGATGGTGAACCTCTCCCGGAGAAAGACGATAAAAAGCCAAAAGTGGAGAAAGTCGGTATGATTGTGACCCAACCTAACTTTGTCGAACAGCTCGGCACCAATTTCCGCAAATCAGGTTTAATTTTTAAAATCGTCGTCGACGAAACATTGGTTGGATGACGTCGGCATAGTCACATACCCGCGATTTAAGGCCTGAAAGCAAGCGACGGCGTTGAAAGTGTTGGAATTTCGCCATTTTCGGTCGATCATGCCAGCCGGGTCGGCGATTGGCTGGCGCATATTTCCCAGTAATTCCAACAGCCTGCACCCCAACCGACGGCGCTGCTTTTATCTTGCCATGCACCCGACCTTCCTAACCGTCTGCTCCTGATACCTAAATTCGGGGCTGCTATATCGTACCATATGGGGTTCCTTCTTACGTTGGAGGGCTTCTGGTAGTATCGCGATATTATGATAATCGGGGTAAGCGTAAATGGTGGTCTGAGCGAGCCGATGCGTGGTGGTGCAGTGGGTTTTCGAAGGTCAATATTGCAACGTCCACGGTCTGAAACGTGCAACGTTCGCGCGCTGGCTGAACATGCTGACCGACTCAAAAATGGCTAAGATGCGTGTCGAGCGCGCGGCTTTGGAGCGTAAGCGAGCGGTCACCAAAAGGGTAGGAAGCTGACCACCGACCGACGCAATCGGGCAGCGCAGTCGTTCTGGGCGATGCATTTGGAAGCCTTGAACTGGAGCGGAATGAGCTCAAAAATTATGCGCTAGCGCTTCGAATTTCCCAGCTCAGCCTGCGCAGATGGCGCGATCTGATTGCCGACGAGGAGCTCGTGATCGACTGGCGCGCGCAGCTTCATGGCAGCGCGCGACCGCAAATAAGCACTGGTGCTAGCAGCGCTGCTAACGGTGATGCTGCCGGTTACGGCTTAACAGAGGCGCTGACGGGCGGCGCGCGCTCGGCAGGCCCGCGCAGCTTCACCGACGAAGAACAGCGCATGATCGTGCTCTAATCCGAGGTGCCTGGCGCGACGGTGGCGGAGGTGTGTAGGCGTCATAATATCGTCACCAGCATGTTGTTCCGCTGGCAGGTACGGCTGGCCGCGCAACACAGGCAGCAACAATCGTCTTGGGCGGTTTGTTGATTGCTAGCCGTAATATTTAGCATGATAATAAAGCAGGCCATCCAGTAGAAATTGATTGTCGCCCTTCCTATATCGTTGGGAACTTCAACTATAGGAAAGGTAATCCAGAATGGCTGACTATCATATTTCCAAAGATGCTGATGGCTGGAAAGCAATGAAGGCTGGCGGCGAGAAAGCCTCGGCCCGCGCATCGACCAAGGCTGAAATTCAGGCGCGAGCCAAAGAACTGGCGACAAATTCTGGCGGGGGTGAGGTGAGAGAACATGCCTCGCGTGATGGCTCGGTGCATAAGCGTGGGCAAATCATTGATAGCGACACCCATGGTAAAACTGATCCACGCGGGAATGGCTAACTCTTCGCAAAGATCATCATCTCGAAAAGAACGGCACTATAGCCAATCCAGTCTGGCTGATGGGGTGTATGTCGCTTCAATCTGTTTATCAAAATAACCGTGAATCTCTGAAGGCTACGCCTCATAGTTTTGTCCAATGCCGCGCCTTTCTTGATGTAGGCCGCGTTGCTCGGCAAGCTCTGCCTGTATCATATGGCGCCGTTGCTCACGATCCCGCACGAGGCAACGATAGACGTTATCTTACAATTGAATGTCGGCTATTCCGCTGACAGAACTTCATTCTCTAATGCAGAAATTCGCTCCAAGCATATCGTGTGAACCACGCGACCGAGTTCCTCGATCTGCTCGCCCAGCCAAGTCAGTTCTTCCTCGCTGATGCGGTAATGCTTCGAGTATCGCGCCTTCACATATGCTTCCTTGAGCTTCTCGAACCGTGCCCGGTCCGCACGAAGTTCGCGCGGCCAGCAATCGACAAGGCGCATATCTAGACGCTCCGCCTGCGTTCTCAGGAAACCAAGATTGTGAACATGCGGTGTGTAGAACGTGCAGACCAGTAATACACAGTGGTAAAGCGTTTCGGCTGTCTGGTGCAATTCAAACGCTGCGTGTTTATATAACCCTTCAGCGATTGCAAAATTCGCAATTTTTTGTCGCCCACCGGCCGCAGGAAACCACTCCTCAAAATACTCCTTGGCCATCGCCAGCGCCTGCTCGGGTGTCTTTGGTTTGGGAACGTGCAGTTGGCGGCCATCGGCCTCATAAAGCGCAATGCCGTCCTTTGCGACGTCCATGAAGAAGTAGCGGCCATGAGCCAGGCCATCATTCACTTCTCCGAGTGTATGGACGATGAAGTTGACCGGCGTGCGCAGCGTCTTGTCGATGGCCAGTTCGCGCATCAACCGGTTGTCCAGCTTGAGCCAGTAGTCGACCTTGTCGGTCAGGCGCTTATCATTGACGATGATGAGGATATCGAAGTCGGAGCGATAGCCTTTGGCCGTGTGCGGCTCGTCGACCCAGCCTCCGCGAGCGTAGCTTCCATAGAGGATGATCTTCTCGATCTTCCCCTTCTTCTTCCACTCATGCTTTGCAAGCGCCAGCGCGTCTTCGAACTCTTCGAAGATTATCGCCTTCACGCGCTCGATCTCGCGCTGCTTGGCTGCCGGAAGATGATCAAGTGTCGTCTGCATAATTACCTCCACCCTGAAAGGTCTTTCGCTTATTGGCAAGCCAGATCATACGATTACGCTGCCCTCGGCCGTGTCTATACCAAGAAATGGGGATGGTACGCGAAAGCCACAGTAATCACGCTACGGCGCGCAACGATGCGAGCGTTCGCGCCTGTTTGACTTCGCGCACGCTTTGCAGTTCTCCACCGGCTAAAAGCCGAGCAATCTCGGCTGACACCTGATCGGCAGCAATGACCAGCGCGGTGTCGAGATGGACATATCGTTGCGTAACTCCGCGCGGGGCGTGGCCCAGAAGACCGGAGATGGTTAGTTCGCTAAAACCTAGCGATGCCGCCAAGCTGGCAAAGCTGTGGCGTAACGTGTGAGGTGTCACTTCCTCTAGGCCAGCTCGCGCGCAAACACGGTCGAGCACGCGGACTACGCCAATGAAATGCCCGTCACCCCAATCGGCGGGGAACACAAACGGTGAATGACTGCGCTGCGCCTGCTTTTCGAGAACCGTCATCGCGTCATCGCCAGCAACGCGCATTTGCGGCCCCGACTTTGTATCGGGGAACCGAACGAGATTGTCGTCGGGCTGAACCCATTCCTTTCGCATCGCCAGAACCTCCATGCGCCGGAACCCGGTGAGCAACATGACGCGGATTGCGGCAAGAGCGGTCGGATGCTCGCCCTCGCTCCCCATCTGCGTCATCAGTTTGCCCAGGTGCCGGATTTCGCCAGCGTTCAGATGGCGCTTTAGTTTCTGGGAAGCCATGATCCGCACGCCCGCTGCCGGGCTAACCTCGATAAGCCCAAGGCGGCGGGCGTGATTGAGAAGACTTCGCAAGGTGCTGATCGAACGCGATGCAACGCCTATCCCGCCTGCTGTCCGCCCACCTCTCCCGACTTTGCGAGCCTTGGCCGTGCGTCCAGCGGCGATATCGCCCTGTAAACGTTCAATGTCGGCGAGCTTAAGCTGGCTGACCACGCGGTTTCCAATTAGCGGCTTGATATGAAGGTCGATCCGGCTGCGGTCACCGGAGATTGTTGATGCTTTGATGGGCCGACGGTTACGCCCGATTAGCCGTCCAGCCTCGGCTTCGGTCAGATACCAGTCGCAAATTGCCGAGATCGTCCAACCCTGTTTGATGGCATGACGTTCTGCCGATGGGTCTGCGCCATCGATGACGCTCGCCAGCTTCTTCTTTGCGTGGTCGCGTGCCTGCTCGACGGTTAGGGCGCCATATTGGCCGATGACGCAGCGGCGGGTGCGTCCTTCGAGATTACGATATTGAATGATGAATGAGCGTGTGCCGCTGGGTTTGATGCGAACGCCAAATCCTTTGAGTTCGCTATCCCACAAAAAGTTGTCGCGGGGGCCGGGCTTTGCAGCGTCGATTATGCGCTTGGTCAATCGGGGCATGTAAAATTCCTTGGGGGTTAGAGTAAAATCCTCTCTGGTTTTGTGACTGGGCTGGCGGCGCACGCGCGCCAAATCTGCTTCCCCACGCAGGTGCAGCATAAGCGGGGAAGCAGGGGGGAAGCAGTTGGCGGAAAACCGCGGCAAATCGTAGCGTAGCCGATTCGGGTTTTCGGTCAATATAAGCTATTGAATAGTAGTGGTATTTCGTGGTTTTAGAAACATCGGGAAACTGTAGCGAAAACGACCAGAACCCGTTGCCAAGGTTGGGGTCGAGAGTTCGAATCTCTTCGCCCGCTCCAGTTTTTCGGTTAAAAGCAAACATGCGGCGCATGTTTGCCCGAAAAACTCCCGACCGCGAGGGAGGGTGGCTTGCCCAAATGTACCTCAGCACTATCACCCTGCGAGTTTCCTGCTTCCTAGCGAATGAATCAATCCGGCGGATTGTCATCCGGAAAACTCCCAAGCGCAGGCGCAGGGTGGCTTGCCCACATATTCACACGCACGCACCGTTCCAGAGAATTCCCTCTTCCCTGGAAATGTCGACGGCATTGCCGATCGCCTGAACGAATCAGCTCCCTGCGGGCGGAGAGCACTGGGCCTCGAATCGATGGAACAGGGCGCCGATTATGAAGCCGAAATCCGGAACAGTCCCGGGATGGTTACGCCTTTCACCATAATATCATCGGCGCACCACTCGTCGGCAGCAACTATTGTGGCCACATGTCGAGAGCGGCAATCAAGCTGTCGGCATCATTGGTATCTGCATGCGCGTCCGCCAGTTCGTATCGAAAAGAAACGGCAATGGAAGCCACCAGTTTCGCGTCCTTATGCAAATCAGCGGCAACAGTCCTGTCACCCGCAGCAGCACGCTCGAACGCCTGTTCGCGCAGCCTTGCAGCTTCAGTGATCAAGCCGGAAACATAATTGGTCATGTCTCTGGCCGACTGAGGAGTAATTCGTAGGGGACGTGCCATGGCGCACCTATAATCCCGGTGGTTCAGCTCGTCTACCCTTGCCATACAAGGTGGAAAACCCGAGGAAAATGGTCCGCATAATATGGCTGAAGAGCAGGAAGCGAGTCGCCGCCCGGATCATTTGCAGCGCAGGGTCAATATATCCGTCACCAGTTCCAGATCGCTCGGCTTGTCCACATCGATCGCCGCTTCCGCGATCGGCAATATGATAGGCTCGGCCTGCAGCTTCATGCGCTCGCCCGCCTGAGTCATGGCATCCTTGAAACCGATCGTCCGGCTCAGTGCGCGCAGCAGCAGCCATGGGCCGAAATGGGCGAAGATTTTCCAGCCCTTCTTGCGGTCCTTTTCGATCGCCGACCAGAAAGCCACCGCTGGCTTGGCTGCCTCATTGTGCAAAGCGAAGAGATTGGCACCGCTATAGGCACCGCCGCGGAATTTCAGCCAGGTGCGGCGGGCATCGGGATAAGCGGCGAGCATGGTCTGGCGCTCGACCACGCCGACCGCGACATCCTGCCCATTATGCCCCTGAAAGAAACAGTCGAGTATCTCTCCGGTCAGCAGCGCATTGTCGGCCGTGGTCACCAGTACCGGCCATGGCGCGATATCACTGCCGATCACGCCGTGGATGCTGGTCGCGATGCCGTCGTTTGATTCGACGAAGGCAATGCCCTCATGTTCTGCCAGATCCGGACTTAGGCCCGCCTTCAGATGTTCGGGCGACTGGGCCATGACAACGATCCTGCCAATATGAGGCGAGCCGATCAGCGCGCGCGCCACACGTTCGAGCATGGTCTGGCCTGCTATCGGGATCAGCGCCTTATATTTGACGTTGCAGTAAGCCGCCATCGGGTCGCCCTCGGGTCGCTGGCCAGCCAGGATGATCGCCGTCCACGGCGGCTGCTGGTTGGGTCTGGCATCATCGGCGGACATATCGGGGGGTACTAACAGGGGTCATGGGCGTCCTTGTAATTTTTCAGCGCGACCGGCGGGGACCGTCTGCGCTGGCTATATGTAGACGCAGCAAAGGCTTTTGCAAAGCAGGCCATGGCGCCGGTCATTTACCCGGGTCCCGACCGGGAGCCGGTAGACTTTCGCGCGAAATCTGTCCAAGGACGGGCAGCGCCGGATTTGGTTCGCCAGCGCCTTCAAGAGTAGATGAGGTCGGACATCCGATGGAAAAAATATGAGCTCCGAATCATCAATCGATCCCCGGCGCATCGGCTTTCTGTTCAATCATGACGAATTGCATCAGGTAGCCCATATCGCGCCGATCATCTCCGCGCTGCAGCGGCAGGCACCGAGCGCGCGCGTCGAAGTCATCACTTCCAGCGACCGGCAGGCCGAAGCCGTTCGGCAATTTCTCGATCCTGCTTTGCCGACCCCCGCTTTCTGGTCGATCCGGCCCAATCGCTGGAGCCGGCTGGCCGAGAATCTGCTGGGCAAGATGGTGCCGCTCAACCGGCTGAGCAGCCTCAAGCGGAGTAGCGACCTGTTCCGCCATTTCGACGCGCTGGTGGTGCCGGAGACCACGACGACCTTTCTGAAGATAAACCGTTCATCGGACCGGACCAGGCTGATCTTCTTTCCCCATGGTGCCGGTGACCGCTCGATAGGTTTCTCGCCGGAAATAAGCCTGTTCGACTATGTGCTGTTGCCCGGCGAGAAAACCCGCGACCGGATGCTGGCAGCGGGCGTGATCCGCCCCGACAATCACCGCATCGTCGGCTATCCCAAATTCGAAGCTTATGCGAACCGGCCGCCGGTGAGGCTGTTCGACAATGACAAGCCGATCGTGCTCTATAACCCGCATTTCGATCCTTTGCTCTCGTCCTGGTTCCGCTTCGGCGAGCAGATTCTCGACTATTTCGCGCAGCAGAGTGACTATAATCTGATTTTCGCGCCGCATGTCATGCTGTTCCAGCGCAAGCTATTGGCTTCGGTCGAGCACCGGATGCTGAAATTCCGCCAGCGAATCGACCCGCATTATGCTGCGCTCGCCCATATCCATATCGACACCGGCAGCAGCAGCAGCGTCGACATGACCTATACCAATGCGGCCGATATCTATCTCGGCGATGTCAGCAGCCAGATATACGAATTTATCCAGAAACCACGGCCGGCTATTTTCTTCAATTCCCATGAAGCCGACTGGCGGGGCAATCCCAATTATGACCATTGGAATTTCGGTCCCGTGCTGGATGATATCGCCGACCTCGGACCGACGCTGAAGGCGGTCTCGCCACTATCGGACTCCTATCGAGAGGCGCAGACCCGTGCCTTTGCTTATTCTTTCGATATCGACGCTCAACAACTTCCGTCCCAACGCGCCGCCCTGGCGATAGCCGAATTTCTGGATCTGCAGCAGCGCGGCGAGCCGGCCACTATATAGCGGTGGGTTCGATCGTCAGAAAGTCCCTGATCTCAGCCGAATTCGGTCCCAGGCTGATCGGGTTCCGGACCCCCGGCAGGACACAGATATCGAACAATTCAGTGATCGCGCCCTCGAAGCGCAGCCATTGCGCGACCTCCCCGGTCGACTGCGAAACGATCTGCACGCCGCACCAGACGTCCTGATCCTTTTCCTTCAGCCGGTCGTCCAGCGCCAGCCCCTCGAAATGGCCCTTGCGGGGTTTCGACAGAGTGACGAAAACATGATCATTGTGAAACGCCAGGCCGCGTAAAAATCCGGGGAAAAAGGTCAGTGGCACGAAGCTGTGGTCAGCCGGATCCAGCCAGCCCAGCTCGCCGGTCCCCGAATTCAGCAGCCAGACCCGACCGTCATGAAAGCGCGGACTGTGCGGCATCGACAGGCCTTCGGCGATGATTGCATTGCTTTCCACATCGATGATCAGCCCGCCCTCGTCCCGCTGATCCCGCCACCCGTTGGCCACGTTCGAGCGAGCGGCGGCGCTGACATATTTCGGCCGGCCGTTAACCATCGCCAGTCCATTGAGATGGCAGCGGTCTTCCGCGATAATTTCGC
This sequence comes from Sphingorhabdus sp. M41, assembly GCF_001586275.1. Lineage (NCBI taxonomy): Bacteria > Pseudomonadati > Pseudomonadota > Alphaproteobacteria > Sphingomonadales > Sphingorhabdaceae > Sphingorhabdus > Sphingorhabdus sp. M41. The sequence goes on from NZ_CP014545.1 coordinate 733,989, forward strand.
TGATGAATGCGGGCTTCCAGACCGGCTTGAAACTGTGGGTCAGGCTGGGTTCGCACAGGCAGTTGAAGCGGGTGTTGACGAAGACGATCCTGCCATTTTCCTGAATGCCGATTTCGTGGATGTCGACATTGCCGGTGGTCTGCAAGTTGCGCGGCACATAGACCTTGTCATGCACCTGATTGGCCGTCTGACCGGACATCAGAACATTTTCCATGCGGACGATCTGGGTCAGCGTGCCGAGATAGATCCGGCTGGCATCGCCAGTCAGACCCATAGCCTGCGGATAGACGGCTTCATGCAGCGCCAGTTTTTCGTCGATGCCATGACCGATCAGATAGAGCCGCCCGGTCTGGTAGGAGGTAAAGCCGATGGAAATATCTTGGTTCGCCAGAAAGGACGGAAGTCCGGGCGAGAAACTGATTTCTATATTGCCCACGTCGGCAGCTGCGGTCTGACCGGCATCGCTGGGCGTATGTCTGCTTTCGGGAGCTAGGGTCTGCGCGCCACCCGCATCTGGCTTGTCGTCGCTCACAATATCGCTCCTGCTAGGCATCAGGCCTCGATCAGCGATCTTTCCATAAAAGCTCGGTGGCGCAAAGACTTAAATGTGGACGGCTGGCGGTTGTATAGCCCAAAACCTCGCGCCTCGGCGGCTAAAAGTCGACAGCGATACCCTTGTGCTCCCAATCTCCATAGCGAGTGGGGCCGTTTTTCTCGCCAATCTCTGCCGCCTTTTCGATCGGATCGGGTTCCGGCACCGGTTTGTTCGGGGAGAGATGCGCTGGCGCCTTGACATGGGCCGGTCGCTCACCGGGTTTTCTATTGCTTTCGGTCATTTTTTTGCCTTGTCCACCAGTTTGAATCGCCCCGCCTCAAACCCTATATTGAGCTTAGAAACACGATTATCAAGCGAGTACAGGCGATGAACTTTATGAAAACAACCATGTTGCTGGCAGCGCTGACCGCGCTGTTCATGGCATTGGGCTATTCGCTGGGTGGCAGCGGTGGCGCGATAATCGCCCTGCTGGTCGCGGCGGGCATGAACCTGTTCACTTACTGGAACGCCGACAAAATCGTGCTGAAAATGCACAATGCGGTCGAGATTGATGCCAAAAGCCACCCCGAATTTTACAAAATGGTTCAGAATTTGTCGAAACGGGCAGGTTTGCCGATGCCGAAAGTCTATATTGTCGACCAGCCCCAGCCCAACGCCTTTGCCACCGGCCGGGACCCCGAACATTCGGCGGTTGCGGCAACCACCGGCTTGCTCAAGATGCTCAGTCATGACGAAATCGAGGGTGTGATGGCCCACGAACTCGGCCATGTGAAAAACCGCGATACGTTGATCATGACCATGGTCGCGACGATCGCCGGCGCCGTCTCGATGCTGGCCAATTTCGGCATGTTCTTCCGCGACCGCAACGCCGGTGTCGCCGGCATCATGGCAGTGCTGATTGCGCCCTTCGCCGCGATGATCGTGCAAATGGCGATCAGCCGCACCCGCGAATTCGGCGCCGATGCCGCCGCTGCGCAGATCAGCGGCAAGCCCCTGTCGCTGGCTTCTGCGCTGGCCAAGATTTCGGGCGAGGCCGCCCGCATTCCCAACCCGATTGCTCAGCGCAACCCGGCGGCGTCACAACTCTATATCGTCCCCGGCGGCGTCCGCCAGATGTTCTCCACCCATCCCGCGACCGAAGACCGGATCGCGGCCTTGCAGGCGATGGCGCACGGTGGCGGCTCCGGCGGCTGGTCCAGTCCGCCCGACGAGATCGGCGATATGGGGCGCCGCCATAAACCGAGCGCACTGGATCCGACGCGCTAGAAACAGCTGGGCTGGAGAGACAACATGCTCCGGCCTAGCCATCCGCCCGGATGAGATAGTCAAAGGCGGACAACGCGGCTTTCGACCCTTCACCCATCGAAATGACAATCTGCTTATATGGCACCGTGGTAACGTCGCCCGCCGCAAAAATGCCCGGAACAGACGTTTCACAGCGATGGTCGATCTCGATCTCGCCATAAGGGGATCGCTTGACCACATCGCCGAGCCATTCGCTGTTCGGCATCAGGCCAATCTGGACGAATACACCTTCCAGCGCGACATCATGCTCCTCATCGCTGTTGCGATCCTTGTAGCGCAGGCCGGTGACCTTCTCGCCGTCGCCAGTAATTTCAGTCGTTTGTGCCGAAACAATGGCGGTGACATTTGGCAGGCTGTTCATTTTCTTCTGCAGCACGGCATCGGCGCGCATCGCGCTGTCAAACTCGATCAGGGTGACATGGCTGACAATGCCAGCCAGGTCGATCGCCGCTTCAACGCCGGAATTGCCACCGCCGATAACCGCGACGCGCTTGCCTTTGTAAAGCGGGCCGTCGCAATGCGGGCAATAGGCGACACCCTTGTTGCGATATTCCGCTTCGCCGGGCACGCCGATGGTTTTCCAGCGCGCGCCGGTTGCCAGAATGACCGCTTTCGCCTTCAGCGACCCGCCGCTCTCGGTCGTGAGCGCAAACAGATCGCCGTCCTTGGCCGGGCGCGCCAGATCCGCGACGCGCTGCTGGCTGAACACTTCCAGATCATATTCGTTCACATGCCGCTGCAATTCCGCGGTGAGCTTGGGCCCCTCGGTATAGGGCACGGAAATGAAATTCTCGATTCCCATCGTATCCATCAACTGACCGCCGAACTGTTCGGCGATGATGGCGGTGCGGATTCCCTTGCGTGCGGTATAAATCGCCGCCGCTGCGCCGGCGGGGCCGCCGCCGACCACCAGCACGTCATAGGGGTCTTTTGCCGACAGTTTGCTGGCCGCCTTTTCAGCGCTGCCGGTATCGACCTTGGCCATGATTTCGGCCAGATTCATCCGGCCGGAACCAAAGGGCTCGCCGTTCAGAAAGACGGTTGGCACCGCCATGACCTTTCGCTCTTCAACCTCATCCTGAAACAGCGCGCCGTCGATTGCGACATGGCTGACATTGGGGTTGCGGGCCGCCATGATATTGAGCGCCTGAATGACGTCTGGGCAATTCTGGCAGGAGAGCGAGAAAAACGTCTCGAAATGATATTCGCCTTCCAGCGATGCGACGCTTTCGAGCAGCTCGTCATCCTCCTTTGGCGGATGGCCGCCGACATGGAGCAGGGCGAGAATCAGGGAAGAAAATTCATGCCCCAGCGGCAGACCGGCAAATTCGACTTCCGATTTGCCATCGTCCGCAGAAACCAGGAAAGATGGCACACGCTTTGATGTCCCGTTGAGATCGACTTCCACGAGATCGGACATCGGGGCGATCGTCTCGACCAGTTCTTTCATCTCGGCCGATTTTGCGCTGTCGTCCAGCGTGGCTACCAGCCGGATCGGGCGGCGCAGATTGACCAGATAGGCTTTCAGCTGATCGGCGGTGGATTGATCGATGATGGGCATGATATTTCTCTCATATCGCCAGGGCAGCGCTATAGGCTCGCTGGCATTAGGTCGAAGCGAAGGGGGAGAGTGACCGGCACAAAGCCGGTCACTGCATTTTTCATTGGTTTTGGATCGGGTTTAGATTTTGCCGACGAGTTCAATGGAAGGGGCTAGCGTTTCTTCGCCTTCTTCCCATTTTGCCGGGCAAACTTCACCGGGATTGGCGCGGACATATTGCGCTGCCTTGATCTTGCGGACCAGTTCAGCCGCGTTCCGGCCGACGCCTTCACAGGTAATTTCCATGACCTGAATGACGCCATCGGGATCCACAACGAATGTCGCGCGGTCGGCAAGGCCCTGACCTTCACGCAAGACGCCGAAATTGTTGCTGATCGTGTGATTCTGGTCGCCCAGCATGTAGAAATTGATCTTGCCGATCGCATCGGAACTTGCATGCCATGCCTTGTGGCTGAAATGCGTGTCGGTGGAAACCGAGTAAACTTCAACGCCCATGGCCTGCAGCGCATCATATTGGTTAGCCAGATCTTCCAGTTCCGTCGGGCAGACAAAGGTAAAGTCTGCAGGATAGAAGAAAAATACGGCCCATTTGCCGGCGACATGTTCTTCCGTCACGTTGACAAATTCACCGCGGTAATATGCTTCGGTAGAGAAAGGCAAAATTTTGCTGTTAATGGTGGCCATTCGTAGTCCTTTTTTTTTCGGTTGAGATTTTTTGCACGCCAGCATTGGCGAGCAATTATCCTTCTGTTTGAGACGCTTGAAATATGTTGTGGTGCAGCACTATTCAACAGCCAATCGGAGCCTATCCGGATAATTATGCCGATCACAATGATCGGTGATTTCAATCAGCGCCAATCCATGTCCGTTTTCCCCGCCTGCCACTCAGCGGTACCGCCAGCAGCGCGGGCAAAAAAAGGGCCGGATCAAATCCGGCCCGCTTCATTCTCTTGGTGAAGGCACGGCAGAGACTATCTCTGCCGTGCCTATTGGTTTGCTTGGTCTGGATTACTCAGCGAGCATTTCGTCATAGGCAGCGCAAGCTTCAGCCGCACCAAGGCTTCCGTCGGCAGCGCCTTGCTGCATCTTTTCCTGAACGGCCTGCATCTTGCTGGTCATTTCCTGCAGCGCTTCCGGATTGCTGGCCAGGCCTTGCATCTTCGTGCCAAGTTCTTGGGCCTTGGCCATCATCGCTACCTGGGTGCACGCTTCGGTGGTTGCAACTTCAGCGGTTTCTTCCGTTGCAGCGGTTTCTGATGTCTCATCGCTGGTACCGCATGCACCGAGCGCAAAGGCGCTCGCAAAAACTGCCAAGGATGCAATTGAATTTTTCATAGTTTTTTACTGTTGTTTCTATATGTCACCGAAAGATTCTGGATAAATCCAGACACGGACCTAACGTAACCTCCAGACGCTAAGTAACAATAGCGCGAGCAGTGTATCTGATCTGCTCCAATGACAGTTCGAAACCATTGGCCGATAGCCTTCAAATCCGTGATTGTCGTTTTCCACACTAGCCCTGCTCCATCCAAAAGCTTGATCGAAACGCCGGAAGGTCTATGCGGTTGGGCAGAGCGAGCCACCCGGGTTCTCCAAGCCAAATCATCGCGGAATAAAAATGAACGAACCCAATAATAAAATCCCCGGCCTTGCGACGCGCCAGTCCGCCATTCGCCTGCTTGACGCCGTCTGCCGGCGCGGTGAGACGCTGGATCAGGCGATGCCGGCCGCAACCGGAAAGCTGTCCAATCCGTCGGACAAGTCGCTCGCCCATAATATTGCCGCCAATGTGCTGCGCTGGATGAGCGCGCTCGATGCCATGATCGACAGCGCGACCCGCAACCGGCTGGCCGATGATGCCAAGGCGCGGATGGCGCTGCGCATCGCACTGGCGCAGGTGCTGATCCTCGACACGCCCCAACATGCCGCGATTTCTACCGCCCTGCCGCTGGTCCATGGTGGCCCGCGTCGGTTGGTTCACGGCGTATTCTCGACCGTCATGCGCGGTATCGAATCGGGCAAGCTGAAACTGCCCGAATATCCCGAAATTCCCGGCGAAACACTGGACCGCTGGACCAGCAATTGGGGCGAGGATGTCGCCAATGCCGCGAGCGAGGCGTGGTCCACACCGGCACCGCTCGACCTCAGCTTCCAGTCCGACGATGTCGGCTCGCTGGAAGGCACAAAGCTCGCCCCGAAACATCTCAGGATATTTCCAAATCTTCCAGTCACTGGGCTCGACGGATTTGATGAAGGCCAGTTCTGGGTACAGGATCTGGCCGCCTCGATTCCCGCGCGGCTGTTCGGCGAAGGCGAGGGCCGGACCATATTCGACCTCTGCGCCGCCCCCGGCGGCAAGACCATGCAGCTGGCCAGCGCTGGCTGGAAAGTGGTCTCCGTGGACAATAGCGCCAAAAGAATGGAACGTTTTCAGGACAATCTCAGGCGCACCGGCTTGGCAGCCGAAGAAGTCATCGCCAATCTGATGCAGTGGGAGCCGGCGGAACCTGCGGATGCGGTTCTGCTCGACGCGCCGTGCAGCGCCACCGGCATTTACCGGCGACACCCCGATGTCCTGCATTGTATCGGCTCCCGCCAGATCGAGGATCGGGCCGAAGTGCAGCGCGCCTTGCTCGACCGCACGGCAGCCTGGGTGAAGCCCGGCGGGACTCTGGTCTATGCCGTCTGTTCGCTCGAACCGGAAGAAGGCGAAGAGCAGATCGATGCCTTTCTTGAGCGCCACGAACAGTTCGCCATCGATCCGGTCCGCGCTGACGAGTTGCCGACAGGCATATCTCCAGCCGAATCCGGCTCCGTCCGGACGCTACCCGACACGCTGGCCGAACAGGGCCATGTCGACGGGTTTTTCATCGCCCGGCTGGTTCGCAAAAGCTGATTTTCTATATATTGTGAACCTGTCCCCAAACTGTCCACAAGGGACTGTGGCAACAGCGGAATAGCGTCTTGCTTGCCCGGTTCAAAAATTCTACTGCCGGGCATAGTTTAAGGAAGCGCCATGTCCGACAGCATTCGTATTGCCCCATCCATTCTCTCTGCCGATTTTGCCCGGCTGGGCGAAGAGGTGCAGGCTATCGACAAGGCCGGCTGCGACTGGATCCATGTCGACGTGATGGACGGCCATTTCGTACCCAATATCACCATCGGGCCAGCAGTGGTCAAAGCCCTGCGTCCGCACAGCGCCAAGCCGTTCGACGTTCATCTGATGATCTCGCCGGTCGATCAGTTTCTGGAAGCTTTTGCCGAGGCCGGCGCCGACATCATCTCCTTCCACCCGGAAGCGGGACCGCATCCGCATCGTACCGTGCAGACCATCCAGTCGCTCGGCAAGCAGGCCGGGCTGGTGCTCAATCCGGCGACTCCGCTGGATATTCTCGATTATCTGATCGACGATCTCGACCTGATTCTGGTGATGAGCGTCAACCCCGGCTTCGGCGGGCAGAGCTTCATCGACAGCCAGTTGCGCAAGATCGAGGCGATTCGCAGACGGATTACCGCAACCGGCAAGGATATAAGGCTGGAAGTCGACGGCGGTATCGATCTCAAAACCGCGCCAAAGGCAATTGCCGCCGGCGCCGACACATTGGTGGCCGGAACCGCCACGTTCAGAGGTGGGCCTGATCATTATGCCGGCAATATCAGCGGCCTGAGGGGTGAATGACCACCGACGGGTCTGACCGGCTTGATCTGGGCGATGGCCACCCGGACGAGCCATCGACCCATGACGGAAATGATGCGGCAGGCGAAGGCCGAAGCCTGACTTTGCGCCACGAGCGCGACCGCGGCCAGTCGCTCGCCCAGCAGGCGACGATGCTCTATTACCGGATCACGTGGCGGATGCCGATGCACCGGCTCCGGCTGTCCGGAAAACTGCCCTTGCGGTTGCTCGCGGTACCGGTTGATCCAATAGAGGGTGACCGGGTGCAGGGGATGGCGGTGCGCGCTGGCTACTTCCTGTTCCGCGGCCTCAAGAAAAACCACGACAATATCGACTTTGCCAATCTCAAACTGCCACCGCAATTTGAAGATTATGTTCACCGTTTCCAATGGCTGCGCGATCTCGATACGGCGGCTTCGCGCGATCAGGCCGTGCCGGTGGCGGAAAAGCTGATCAGCCAATGGCTCGACGCCAATGGCGATGCCATTCGTCAGCCAGCCTGGCGGCCCGACAATTGCGGCTGGCGGATGCTGATCTGGGCTAGCCATGCGCCGCTGATCCTGTCTTCCAGCGACCTAATCTACCGCTCGAAAGTACTCAACAATATCGCCCGGACCGCCCGTCATCTGGACCGGACAGCGGACAAGGCGAATAGCAGCCTCGGCCGGCTGGTGGCGTGGAGCGGTGTGGTGGCTTCCTCTCTATTGCTGCCCGAAGGACGCGTGCGCCAGATTGTCGGCGAAGCGGGTCTCGAAAAAACAATGGGCGAGTTTTTCTTTGCCGACGGCGGTTCCGTCTCGCGGTCGCCGCTCAACCAGATGGACGCGGTGATATTGCTGTCGATGCTGAAGCAAGTCTATCTCGCCCGCAATCTGGATGCGCCGGAATTTCTCCAGCAAGCCCTCAATCAGGCCGTGCCTCCGCTCACCGCCTTGACCCATTTTGACGGGACGATGGGCAATTGGCAGGGCAGCGGCGCGACATCGGCGGAACAGGTGGCGCAAGTCGTCGAGGCCAGCGGCGTCCGCGCAAGACCGCTTCGTCAGGCGCGCGAATGGGGATATCAGCGGGTTTCTTCCGGCCGTACGGTGCTGGTGCTCGATGCCGCACCGCCGCCGATCGCGCGGATGGCCGTGGCTGGCTGCGCCTCCACCTTGGCCTTTGAAATTTCCAATGGCGACTGCCGGATCATCAGCAATTGCGGCGGGGCAGGGCTGGTCGGCGCGACCATCCCGGCAGCACTCGCCCGGGGCCTGCGAACCACCGCCGCGCACAGCACCCTGTGTATCGCAGACAGCAACAGCACCTCGATTCTGCCCGACGGCAAGCTTGGCCGCGGCGTCAGCGAAGTCGAGCTGTTCCGCCGCGATGTTGAAAATGCCACTCGACTTGAGGCCAGCCACGACGGCTATGCCAAGCGCTTTGGTCTGGTTCACAAGCGGCTGTTGCTGCTCCGCTCGGACGGTCTCGAACTGCGCGGCGAGGATATGCTGATTCCCGATGGCAAGAAGCGACGCCGCCGCAAGGATGATATCCAATATGCATTGCGGTTCCATCTCGGGCCGGATATCGAATGCGACCTGATCTCGGAGGGCAAGGGCGTATTGCTGCGTTTGCAGGACGGGAATCTGTGGCAATTCCGCTCGACTAGCGGACAAATTCAACTGGAAGAAAGCGTCTGGGTCGACGGCATGGGTATTGGCCATGACGTCATGCAGATGGTGATTTCCGGAGCAGTGGGCAGAGGCGGTGGAGCAACCGGCTGGCTGCTCAAACATATGGGGTAAAAATGACAGAGAATATCAAAATCAAACGCGCGCTTTTGTCGGTTTCGGACAAGAGCGGCCTGGCCGATCTCGGCCAGCAGCTGGCGGCGATGGGCGTTGCGCTGATCTCGACCGGCGGCACAGCCAAGGCCTTGCGCGAAGCAGGCCTCCAGGTCGCGGATATTTCCGACGTTACCAATTTTCCCGAAATGATGGATGGCCGGGTCAAGACCCTGCACCCCAAGGTTCACGGCGGCTTGCTCGCCCGGCGCGACGACGCCGGCCATGTCGCTTCGATGGAAGAACATGATATCGCCGGGATCGATCTGGTGATCGTCAATCTATATCCCTTCGCCCAGACCGTCGCCAAGGGCGCGGAACGCGACGAGATTATCGAGAATATCGATATCGGCGGACCGTCGATGGTGCGCAGCGCGGCAAAGAACCATGATTTCGTGACAATCGTGACCGATCCTTCGGACTATGAAACCCTACTGACCGAACTGCAGCAGAATGACGGCGGCACCTCGCTCGCCTTCCGCAAGAATATGGCCGCCAAGGCCTTTGCCGCGACCGCCAGCTACGACAGTATGATCGCCCAATGGTTCGGCTTTGCCGATCAGGGCAAGATGTTCCCCGACACGCTGCCGATCACCATGAGCCGCCCGGTCGAGCTGCGCTATGGCGAAAATCCGCATCAGAGCGCGGCCCTTTATCTGCCCGACGGCCCGTCCGCTAGCGGCATTGCCCAGGCCGAGCAGCTGCAGGGCAAGGCGCTCAGCTATAATAATTATAACGACGCCGACGCCGCGCTCGAGCTGGTCAGTGAATTTCGCGACGGCCCACCGACCGTGGTGATCGTCAAGCACGCCAACCCTTGCGGCGTGGCGAGCGCGGATAATATTCTCGACGCCTACAAGGAGGCTCTGGCCTGCGACAGCGTCTCTGCCTTTGGCGGTATCATCGCGGTCAACCGGCCACTTGATGGCCCGGCGGCGGAAGCGATGACCGGCATCTTCACCGAAGTTGTCTGCGCCCCGGGCGCGAATGACGAGGCAAAGGCTATCTTCGCCAAGAAGAAAAACCTCCGCCTGCTCCTGACCGGCGAATTGCCCGATCCGGCCCGGACCGGCATGGGCTTCAAATCCATCGCTGGCGGTTTTCTGCTCCAGTCCCGTGACAATGGCCAGATCGCCCAGTCTGACCTGAAATGCGTCACCAGGCGCCAGCCGACCGAGCAGGAAATGGCCGATTGCCTGTTCGCCTGGACCGTCGCCAAACATGTCAAATCCAATGCGATTGTCTACGCCAAGGGCGGCGCGACAGCCGGCGTCGGTGCAGGCCAGATGAACCGGCTGGAATCGGCACGTATTGCCGCGTGGAAAGCCAAGGATGCAGCGGAAAAAGCAGGCTGGAGCGAAAGCCGGACCATCGGTTCAGCGGTGGCCTCGGATGCCTTCTTCCCCTTCGCCGATGGCCTGATGGCTGCGGTGGAAGCTGGTGCAACAGCGGTGATCCAGCCGGGCGGTTCAATCCGCGACGACGAGGTGATCGCGGCAGCTGACGAAGCAGGCCTGGCAATGCTATTTACCGGAATGCGCCATTTCCGGCATTAGGCTTTCTTCCCTCTCCCGTGCGGGAGAGGGTTGCGCAGACTTGCAAACTTGTTTGCTAGTCGCAGCTGGGTGAGGGCGCACTTCGCTTCGGGGTATAGAACACCCTCATCCAAGTCCGCCTAATCCGCTTCGCGCATAAGGCTCCCTATCCTTCTCCCTCACGGGAGAAGGGAAATAGTTAGATAATGGCAAAAAAGACTCCATTCCCACCTCGCGAAGAGATGCTGTCGCTCGTCAATGGCGGTGAACTGACCGTGAAAGTCACACCCAATGCGGGAGACAACAGCATCAGCCTGCCAGGAGCAACCGGGCCTGCCGGCATATTGCTGATCCGCGTGACCGCAACGCCGGAGAACGGAAAAGCCAATGCGGCGGTTTTGAAGCTGCTGTCCAAAGCGCTCAGGCTACCCAGGACATCGCTGGAAATCATTCGCGGCAACAATGCGCGCACCAAGCTTGTCAGAATTCCCGATTGAATATTCCTTCTCCATCACGGAAGAAGGGGAACATCGCTCCGCCATTGTGCTCCGCACTTGATGCGGAGCCCTGCATTATTAAGCGTGCAATATAGCCGAATCTCCGCCTCTGGCGGGGAATACGGTCAAGCCGCAATCACTCCGGCGTGGCAGCCTGTGCATTCTGTCCGTCACCTTCCGGTGCGGCGATGATGTCGCGGGTTACGCTGCCCTTGTCGACGGTGAACGTGTCCGGATCACCAACCGAGGAACGAATCCCTGCGTCCGAGCTGCCGGCCTGACCGACGATCGCCGATTCGGTGATGCTGCGCGCTTGCGGGCCGCCGAACAGGGCTTCCAGAGTCTGCTGCTGCAAACCGCCGGTCTGGGGACGAGGCTGACCGGGCTGTGGCGGGGTCAGCGTGAAATCGGGCGGAATGACCAGCGGTGGCTGGCGGGAAACAGCGAATTCGTCGGGCCGATCACGGTCAAACAGGCCGGTGGAACCACAGGCCGTCAGGCTGGCCAGCGAAACTAGGCTGATGGCGACGGTGGATTTACGCATGATATTGTCCCTCAAAAATCTCTTACGGAGCCTGATAGCGCGCTCCTGACACAGGTCAACTTTCGTCAAGCTGAACATCGTCTTTTGTCTCGTCCTTCTTTTCGCGGATAAGCAACGCCCGCGCAAGCAGGATCACCACACCGATGCTGATACAAGCATCGGCGAGGTTGAAAATGAGGAAAGGCCGGAAATCGCCGAAGTGCAGATCGGCAAAGTCCGCAACATAGCCGAGCCGCGCGCGGTCGACGATATTGCCCATCGCCCCGCCGAGCACCATGCCGAGCGCGATAATATCCCATTTCGCCTTTTCGCGGTTCATCCAGATGAACACGGCAATGCCGATCAGGCCGGTCAGCGTGACCAGAGCCCAGCGCTGAAAATCGGTCGAGGCGGTGAGAAAGCCCATCGAAACCCCGTAATTTTCCGCCCAGGTCAGGTTGAAAAATGGCATCAGTTCAATCTGGCCGCGGACCGGCAACTGGAGCGGCCACATGACAAGAAATTTGCTCGCCTGATCAAGGATGAAGATCAGAAAGGCGATGACCAGGCCGATGCGGCGGTAGTTTTTGATTTGTGCGCTATCAGTCATATCAAATTCCGTTCGGAGCAGCGCAATGGTGAGAGAGGGAGTCGTCATCCTGAACTTGTTTCAGGATCCCGCCGGGCTTGGCGCTCTGTCGCCGGAGGTCCTGAAACAAGTTCAGGATGAGGGGTGAGAGAATGTCGTTCACGCCACCACCTCTGCACAACGATCACACAGCGCACCATCCTCTTCCACTTCCGGAAGCAAACGCCAGCAGCGGCCACATTTATGGTTGTCCGTCTTGGTCACAGCGATTTCCGCACCATCAGCGACATCCGCGACAATCGCCAGCTCGGCAAATTCTTCGGTGCTGATCGGCAGATCGGTCATCGGGTAAACAACCTCTGCTTCCAGACTCGACCGAATGGTCTTTTCCCGCCGCAGTGGTTCAATGGCTTCGGTAACTTTTTCGCGGGCATCGCGAATGGCCTGCCATTTGCCCGCGAGATCAGTATCGGTCCAGCCAGCATCAACCTCGGGCCATTCCTTCAAATGGATCGAGTCTTCCTCATCCGGGAACCGGCTCTGCCAGATTTCCTCGGCGGTAAACACCAGCACCGGCGCGATATAGCGGGTGAGGGCGTGGAACAATATGTCCATCACCGTCCGGTAAGCCATGCGCTTCGGATCATCCGGCGCATCGCAATAGAGGCAGTCCTTGCGGATATCGAAGAAGAAGGCGCTGAGATCTTCCTGCGCGAAGGCATTCAACGTCCGCATATAGGGGCCAAAAGCAAAGTCATTCACATGCTGCTTCAGCTCCGCGTCAACCTCGGCCAGACGGTGCAGGATATAGCGTTCCAGCTCGGGCATGTCAGCCACCGCCACGCGCTCGGCATCGGTGAAATCACCCAGCCCGCCGAGCATATAGCGGAACGTGTTGCGCAGCTTCCGGTAGCTGTCCGAAACCCCTTTCAGGATTTCATCGCCGATCCGGTGGTCTTCGGTATAATCGACACTCGCAGCCCACAGCCGCAATATGTCCGCGCCCTGCACATCGATGATCTTTTTCGGATCGAGCGTGTTGCCGAGCGACTTGGACATTTTCTTGCCGGTCTTGTCGAGCGTCATGCCGTGGGTCAGCACGGCTTTATAAGGCGCGCGGCCTCTAGTGCCGCAGGACTCAAGCAGGCTCGACTGGAACCAGCCGCGATGCTGGTCGCTGCCTTCCAGATAGAGATCCGCCGGGCTCTGCTGTTCCGGCCATTTGCCGCTTTCCAGAACAAAGGCATGGGTGCAGCCGCTGTCGAACCAGACGTCGAGAATGTCGGTGATCACCTCATAATCGTCGAGCTGATGGTCGTTGCCGAGAAAATCCTGATGATTGGCGTTGAACCACGCATCGGCACCACCAGTTTTGAACGCGGCGATTATCCGGGCATTAACCGCTGGATCGTTGAGATATTCGCCGCTCTTGCGATCAACATAAAGCGCGATCGGCACGCCCCAGGCGCGCTGGCGGGACAAAACCCAGTCCGGCCGCCCCTCGACCATCGATTCCAGCCGACGACGCCCGCGTTCCGGTACGAAGCGGACCTTGTTGCGGATTTCGTCGAGCGCTACGTCGCGAAGGGTTGCCCCTCCACCATGCTGCGCATGGTCCCCGTCCCCGTCGCTGCGCGTCAGGGAGGATGCTTCCCCTTTTCCTCCCTGCGCCGAAGGCGTGGGGAGGGGGACCGCCGCAGGCGGTGGAGGGGCACTGAGAGGCGCATCCATCGGCACAAACCATTGCGGCGTGCAGCGGTAAATAATCTTGGCTTTCGAGCGCCAGCTGTGCGGATAGCTATGCTTGAAATCGGCGCTCGCCGACAACAGCGCACCCGCCTCGCGCAAGTCCGAACAGATCGGGCCTTCCGGGCTGTTGAATTTCTTGTTGATCACACCGCCGGCGCGCTCGTCGCCACGCGGCAGCCATTCCCAGTCGTCGCGATAGACGCCGTCCGCATCGACCGCGAACACCGGATTGATGCCATTGGCCTTGCACAGATCGAAATCATCCTCGCCATGATCGGGCGACATATGGACCAGCCCGGTACCCGCATCGGTGGTAACAAAATGCGAACCATCGAGAAACGGGCGCGGCTTGGAGTAGAATTCGCTGTCCGGGAATTTGTCTGCCATCGGATGTTTGGCAGTGGCACCGGCGAGCTGGGAGCCTTGGAATTGGTTATCAACTACTAGGGCCTGCATGCGCTCAGCGTCCGATAAGCCAGCAGCGACATTTCCAGTAGGTTTCAAGGTAAGCCCAGTCCGCTCGAAGAATTGGTCGACTAGATCGAAGGCAACAAGATATCTGCGATCATCGCTCGCGTTGATCTGCAAATAATATACATCCGCCCCATAAGCGAGCGCCTGATTGACCGGAATCGTCCAAGGCGTCGTCGTCCAGATCACCGCATGCGCACCAACCAATTCCGGCGCATTCGGCGCCTCAACAATCTCGAACGCCACATCAATCTGCGTCGAGATTATGTCCTCATATTCCACCTCGGCCTCGGCCAGCGCGGTCTTCTCGACCGGCGACCACATCACCGGCTTGGCACCGCGATAGAGCTGGCCGGCTTCGGCGAATTTCAGCAATTCGGTGACAATCGCCGCCTCGGCGTCATAGTCCATCGTCAGATAGGGCTTGTCCCATTGTCCCATCACGCCGAGCCGCTTGAACTCCTCGCGCTGCACACCTACCCAATTGTCGGCATAGGTGCGGCATTCGGCGCGGAACTCGCTGGCCGGGACCTCGTCCTTGTTCAGCTTTTTCTTGCGATATTGTTCCTCGATCTTCCACTCGATCGGCAGTCCGTGACAATCCCAGCCGGGCACATAAGGCGCGTCCTTGCCGAGCAGGCTCTGCGAGCGGACAACCAGATCCTTCAGCGTCTTGTTGAGGCTATGACCGATATGGATATTGCCATTGGCATAAGGCGGGCCATCGTGAAGGATGAATTTCTCGCGGCCGGCGCGGGCTTCGCGCAGCTTTTCATAGAGACCGATCTTCTGCCAGCGCTCCAGTATCGCCGGTTCCTTTTGCGCAAGGCCGGCTTTCATGGGGAAATCGGTTTTCGGCAGGAAAACCGTGTCTTTATAATCTGCTTTGGGATCGGTCATGATCGCGGGGATTAGGGGAGGTTGCGAGCGTGTGCAAGCATGGTTTTGCACCGGTGACCCAACCGTTCGTCCTGAGCTTGTCGAAGGACCTTTATCGGCTTGAGACGTCCTTCGACAGGCTCAGGACGAACGGCAGAGACGCTCTCGCCCGACCGCGCAACTCAAGCCAGCAACTCTTTCGCCCGCTCACAATCCTTTTCCATCTGCACCTTCAGCGCGTCGAGATCATCGAATTTCTCCTCGCCGCGCAGGAAATGGTGCAGTTCGACTTCGATGGTCTGGCCATAGAGGTCTTCGTTGAAATCAAAGAAATGGGGCTCGAGCAATTCCTTGGGCGGGTCGAACATCGGCCGCACGCCAAGACTGGCGGCGCCGTTCAGCACCCGGCCGTCGGGCAGGCGGCCTTTGACGGCATAGATGCCATATTTGGGCCGCAGATATTCGCCGATATCGATATTGGCGGTGGGATAGCCGAATTCCCGCCCGTTCTTGTCGCCGTGGATGACTTCGCCTTGGATCGCGAATGGCCGGGTCAGCAGACGACCCGCTTCCTCGCAATGCCCTTCCTTCAGCGCTGCGCGGATGCGGCTGGATGAAATCACATCATCGCTGTCGCTAACGGCGTTGACTGCTTCGCTCTTCAGTCCGTGCGCCGCGCCGATGTCGCGCAACACATCAATATTGCCTTTTGCGCCCTTGCCGAAGGTGAAATCCGCGCCGGTGACCACACCGGCCGCGCCAAAGCGGTCGACCAGCAGCTTGGCGATAAAATCTTCTGCCGTGGTCGCCGCCAGCCCGGCGTCAAATTCGAAAACCAGCATCGCGCTGGCGCCGGCATCGGTAAAGAGGCGCTGGCGCTGGTCGAGCGACGTCAGCCGGAAAGGGGTGACATCGGGCTTGAAAAAACGCACCGGATGCGGATCAAAAGTCGCGATGATCGTCGGGCGGCCTTCGTCTCGCGCCCAGCTCAGCGCCTTGCCGGCGACCGCCTGGTGGCCGAAATGGAATCCGTCAAAATTACCCAGCGCGATGATCGCGCCGCGCAGCTCGCCTTCGATCCGTTCTTTTCCGTTTAGTCGTTGCATGAGATGTTCATTAGCCACAAATTGTCATTCCGGAAGCAGATTTCTTCCAAATCTATGATTTGGCTAGGAAATCTAGCTGTCCGGAATCCAGCTTCAGACTGTCTGGACGAGAGGTGGATTCCGGGTTCCAAGCAATGCTGATGAAAAATCTGCTGTTTTTCAAGCATTTCCAGGCCCCGGATTGACAATATGGGTCAAGGGGCGGTGATGGTGACTGGTACAGTATGTTCGTCATGCCAGCGGCGGTTGCGCTCTATTCCGTAACCAGCTCGCGAGCATCGGTACCGGGTTTGACCACCAGCGGCGTTGCCGGTGTCACTTCGCTTTGGGGCGGCGCGACCGTCTTTGGTATCGGCTCAATACCCGCCTTGATTACCCGCAAGGCATTCAGACCCATCACCGCACGAATTTCCGCTTCGCTGAACCCGGCATCCATCAGCGCCTGGGTAATCTGCACAACCCCGCTGGTGTCAAAGCGAGTAGTGACCGCGCCATCGAAATCGCTGCCCAGCGCAACATGCTCGATGCCAACCAGATCACGAACATGTTTCGCTGCCTTGGCTACGGTTGCCGGATCGGTGTCGCACATCGCCCCGTCCCAATAGCCGAGGCCAATGACCCCGCCGGTCGCTGCCACATCTTTAATCTCTTCATTGGTGAGGTTGCGATTGACCCCGCATACCGCCTGCACGCCGCCATGGCTGGAGACCACCGGACGCTTCGCCATTTTCAATATATCGGCAACCGTCGCATGGCTCGAATGGGCGATATCGACGATCATCCCCATTTGCTCCATGTCGCGAACGACGGCCCGGCCAAATTTGGTCAGCCCGCCCTTTTTCTCGCCGTGCATCGAACCGGCCAGTTCATTGTCGAAAAAATGCACCAGCCCCGCCATCCGCATGCCCGAAGCATATAGTTTCTTCAGATTTGCCCGGTCGCCTTCCAGCGTCTGCAGGCCCTCAGCCGAGAACAGGACGCCAATCGGTCGTTTGTCACGGGCGCGGAATTCAACCAGACCATCGACATCGGCTGCATTGCTGATCGTTGCCAGTTCGCCAGCGGAATCTTTCACCGCCCGGCCCAGTTTCTGCGCATGGTAAAGCTGCCGCTCGATCAGCGAGAACCAGGTCCGCACCGGCTGCAGCTGGGTGATCGCCAGCAAGGTGATATTGTCGGTATCGGCGCTGTTGCTGTCGTAATTCTGACCCCTGGGTGTCTTGGTCACGCTGGAGAAAATCTGCAGCCCGACATTGCCCGCCTGCAGGCGCTTCAGGTCGATATGACCGCGATCGACGCTGTCGGTAATCTTTCGCTTCCACAGCAATGTGTCGCCGTGCAGATCGACTATCATCAGGCTGTCATGCAATGTCTGCGCTTCCGCGCTAATCGCCGGCAACGGCTTGCCGTCGACCATATTGGTTTGCTTCTCGAACCATGCCGGCCCGAAAATCAAAAATCCGCCGATTGCAATCGCGATGAGACCCGAAAGTGCCAGCGCGATTTTCTTCACGGCAGTCTGCGTTTCAGAGTGACGAAGCTGTAGCCAGGCTTGCCATTTTTCGCTTCACGATCCTCGCGCGCTGTCTCTTCCCAGATGGCGGCGTCAAACGCGGGCATTTTAATGTCACCTGCCGGTTCGCTATGCACCTCGGTCAGTTCGATTCGGTCGGCCTTGTCGAGAAAGGCCTTGTAGATTTCCGCACCGCCAATCACCGCAATATGGGGGGCATTGGCCATTTTCAGCGCTTCTGCAATACTGCTGGCAACCTCCGCTCCGTCGCCTTCCCAATTCTCGTCGCGGGTGAGCACGATGTGGCGCCGTCCGGGCAGCATGCCGGGCAGGCTGTCAAAAGTCTTGCGGCCCATGATCATCGGCTTGCCCATGGTCATCTGCTTGAATCGTCGCTGATCTTCCGGCAGGTGCCATGGTATGGTGTCGCCATCGCCGATCACGCCATTGTCGGCGATTGCCAGGAAGAATATAATTTCAGGATGGTTCATGAGCGACGCCTAGCGCAGTTACAGCATACTGCAAATTAGAAATATAATTTGGTGACATGGCCCATTTTACGACCGGGCCGGCTCTCGCCCTTGCCATAGAGATGGAGGTGGTTGGCATCATCGCTCAACAGCTCCTGCCAGCTGCCCGCCTGCGCCCCGATCAGATTGTGCATTTCGACCTTTTTTGCGGCGAGACCCGTGTCACCCAGCGGCAATCCGCAAATCGCCCTGATATGATTTTCAAACTGGCTGGTGACCGCACCTTCGATTGTCCAGTGGCCGCTATTGTGCACGCGAGGCGCCATCTCGTTGAACACCGGTCCGCTCTTTGTGGCAAAAAATTCGCAGGTCAGCACACCGACATAATTCATCGCTTCCGCCATTTTGGCGGCGAGTGCGCGGGCGTCGTCCTGCTGCTCCAATATTTCCATCGGAGCGGGCGCGGTCGAGACCGACAAGATCCCGTCGACATGGACATTATGCGGCGTGTCCCAGAAACGGATTTCGCCATCCTGGCCGCGCACCAATATCACCGAAAATTCATGATCGAAGGTGACAAAGCCCTCGGCAACGCAAGGTTGATGCGCCACCGCTTCCCAATGCTGGTCAAGATCGTCGCCCGGACGAATTCGCGACTGGCCCTTGCCGTCATAGCCCATGCGGATGGTCTTGAGGATCGCCGGTGCGCCGATCTCGGCAATCGCCTTGTCCAGACCGTTCCGGTCGGTCACTTCGGCAAAAGGGGCGGTAGTGCCGCCATGATCGCAAGCGAAATTCTTCTCGGCGACCCGGTTTTGCGCAATGTCGAGCGCTGCTATCGGCGGGTGCAGCGGCGCGCAGGCTTCGATCTGATGCAGCGGATCGACCGGCACATTCTCAAATTCGAAGCTGACCACGTCGCAGCTCTCGGCGAAGCGGGTCAGCGAGGCGATATCATCATCCTCCGCGCAGGTGAATTCCGCCGAAACTTCGGCCGCCACGCTATCCGTGTCCGGAGCATAGATATGACAGCGATACCCCAGCTGCGCTGCCGCCACGCTCAGCATCCGGCCGAGCTGGCCGCCGCCCAATATACCAATGGTTGATCCGGGAGGGAGTGGGTTCATACGGGCTGTTACTCGGGCTTGTCGGCGACGGCTTCGGTCTGCGCCGCGCGCCAGGCGTCAAGCCGTTCGGCCAGCGCAGGATCATTATTGGCCAGAATCGCTGCTGCTAGCAGCGCCGCATTTTTTGCACCCGCATCGCCAATCGCCAAAGTCCCGACGGGGATGCCCGCGGGCATTTGTGCGATCGACAGCAAGCTGTCCATGCCGCTCAACGCCTTGGACTGGATCGGCACGCCAAGCACGGGCAGGCGGGTCATCGAGGCGACCATGCCGGGCAGATGGGCAGCGCCGCCGGCGCCGGCAATGATTACCTGCAATCCGCGTTCGGCAGCTGATGTCGCATAGTCATAGAGCCGGCCCGGGGTGCGGTGTGCCGACACGATTTTTTGCTCGTGGGGCACTTGCAACTGATCCAGAATGTCGCTTGCAAGCTTCATCGTGGCCCAGTCGGACTGGCTGCCCATGATTATTCCAACCGGAGGAGGTGCTTCGACCATTTTTGCCCCTGACAAATGCTACGGAAGCAATGCGGTTTAGTCATGAAATTGCGTGGACGCAATGACACATATGGGGGTTTTTATTTTTCGTGGCGATAATTTCTCATCCAGCGGATCGCTCTGAATTCTGCCGGCGCTCGCAATAGCTATGGGGCGTGCCGACACAATAACCCTATTGTGCTTTCAAATAGGTATAAATATAAGTACTGACAGGAATAAGCATGGCAAATAAAATAGAACAGCATCGGGCAAGCCATGTTAAACATTGCGCCAACTGCTCTATATTGGAGCAGGAAATAGTTGCCCTGAGAGAGGGTCTCGCTGAAATGAAGCAGCACGCCTATAATGATGTGCTTACCGGACTTTCAAACCGTCGTTTTTTTGTTGAAAGTCTTGAAGAACGGGTTGCGCGGTGTCGGCGATATGGTGACAATTGCGCCGTGTTGTTTCTCGACGTCGACAAGCTGAAGACCATCAATGACGAGCATGGCCATGCTGCCGGAGATGCGCTGCTGGTCCGTTTGGCCGAAATGTTGAAAACCTATACCCGAACGACGGACGTGGTCGCACGAATTGGTGGTGATGAATTTGGTCTTTTGCTCGACCATTTAAATGCCGATCAGGTCGTCGACAAAATCCACTTTCTCATCGAACAGTTTGGCTTGGAAAAGCTTGTTCATGAAGGCAAGATCCTGCCCCTTGCTGCTTCGATCGGCTATTGCTTTGTCGGGCCACAGGACACAACGGAAGGTCTGATGTCGCGCGCCGATGCATCCATGTACCGCGCGAAAGGCAAGTCCGAATAGCGCCTCGGACCATTTTCCAATCAGTCTGCCGCTCGGGCAGGCCTATCGTTCCGAAAGATAATAGCGTTCAATCTCGTTCAGATCGTCGTCCAGCTCATAGACAATCGGCTGGCCGGTCGGGATTTCCAGGCCGGTAATCTCGTCATCCGGAATTTTTGAGAGATGCTTGACCAGCGCGCGCAGGCTGTTGCCATGCGCTGAAATCAGAACCTTTTTCCCATTTTGCAATTCCGGTGCGATCCGGCTTTTCCAGTAAGGCAGCACTCGCGCGATCGTGTCTTTCAGGCTTTCCGTGGATGGCACTTCAATGCCCTTGTAGCGTGGATCATTGGACATTTGATAGGGGCTGTCCGAAGCCATAGGCGGCGGTGGCGTATCGAAACTGCGCCGCCAGATATGGACCTGCTCGTCGCCATGCTTGTCGCGGGTTTCCTGCTTGTTGAGACCGGTCAGCCCGCCATAATGGCGTTCGTTGAGCCGGTAATTTTTCTCCACCGGCAGCCATAGACGGCCCATTTCCTCCAGCGCGAGATTGAGCGTCTTGATCGCCCGGGTCTGGACGCTGGTAAAGCAGACATTCGGATCAATGCCCCGTTCCTTCATCAGCTGCCCGGCAGCCTTGGCTTCTTCAATGCCCTTTTCCGTGACGTCGACATCCCACCAGCCGGTGAAACGGTTTTCGAGATTCCATTGCGACTGGCCATGGCGAAGCAGGATGAGTTGGGGCATTGATTGTCCTTAAAAATATGTTCCCCCTTCCTCTAGCGGCGATGACGAAGGTCGCCAAGAGCGATTTCAGACAGGAAATATCACGTCAGCGGGTCCGTGCGGACAGGTACGCCATTGTCGCGTGACTTTTGGCCGTTGAGCATCAACCGGCGTCTCCTTGATCCTTCTGCGCGGGCGCTCTGTGATCGACCTTTTGTTGTCGCGGTTGCTCCCAATCGGTTTCGCATCGGCGTTCGATTGTTTGCCCACGGTAAAGGTTCGGCAAGGAAATAGTCCTAAGGGGGGTGCATCCATCCCCCCTCTCTGCGCAATCAAACATAGACAACAGTGCTTCAAACTGGAGAATATAAGTGAACAAAGTCAATCCATTGATCGCGGCTGCGCTTTGCGCAACCGCCCTGACTACTCCTGCGATCGCACAGGACAATGCGCAGGAAGCAGCAACTTTCGACGACAATGTCATCGTCGTGACGGCCACGCGCCGCTCGCAGGATGTTCAGGACATTCCTCTCGCCGTAACCGCGATCAGCCCGGTCGAGCTCGATCGTCAAGGCGTCGTCAATGTTGGCCAGATCACCAATCTGTCGTCCAGCTATTCGGTATCCAATGCCCAGCTGGCTTCCGGTTCGGTGGTGCTTCGGATCCGCGGCGTCGGTACGACGTCCAACAATATCGGCTTTGAATCGGCGGTCGGCATTTTCATCGACGGCGCTTATCAGTCCCGCCCCGGGGTCGCGCTATCAGAACTTGTCGATGTCGAACGCGTCGAGGTTTTGCGCGGTCCACAGGGCACGCTATTTGGACGGAACACGTCTGCCGGTGCTCTCAATATCATCAATATCCGGCCGGACCTGAACACGTTCGGCGGTTTTGCCAATGCTACCTATGGCAATCGTGACCTGACGGGTGTGCAGGGAGCGGTGAACCTGCCGATCGTCGAGGGTGAACTGGCGCTCCGCGTAACCGGTGCCTATCGGGAACGCGACGGCTATGTGACCGTGGTCGATGGCAGCAGCAGCAAGATCGGCGATTCGAACGGCATCGACCAATATCTCGTTCGTAGTCAGCTGGGCTTTGAAACCGGCGGCGGGATCAGGGGAAGGCTGATCGCCGACTATTCGAAGAGCACTGCCGGTTGCTGTGCCGCAATCGAGGTCCTGCAATCGCCGCTCGAATCTGCTGGCCTGTTCGCGGCTGTCGGGCTGGGGCCCCGCGGCGGCATGGCCGGACCGGTCGTCGCGGTGAATCCGTTCGATACAAGCACGGCGGAAATCGCCGCCGGCAATCTGATTGCCACCGCCAGTTTTGCCCCTGAAACGCGGTTTGACCAATGGGGCGTTACCGGGGAAGTCGAAGTGCCGCTCGGCGACAGTGCCAACCTGATCTATATCGGTTCCTATCGCGAATATGATGCGACCGAGGCCTATGACAATGATTTCTCTGATCTCGATCTGTTCAACGTGACCGGTAACCGCACGGCGATAGACACCATGACCCATGAGATACGGGTTCAGGGCGATCTGTTCGGCGGTGCGCTGAACTGGCTGGTCGGCGGCTATTATTCCCGCGAGGACATTGCACAGGACCTCTCCCTGGCTCTGGGGGAAGATTATGATCAGGTTGTCGGAGCCACGCTGGCCGGTGCGACCGGTGGCGCTACGCTCAATCCGCTAAGTCCGATTTTCCTCGGCACCACGCCGTTGCAGAATATCACGGGCTTTGATCCGGCAACGATCACCAATACCAATCTTTATGCGCAAAATAGCGAAAGCTGGTCGATCTTCACGCATAATGTTCTGGAAGTGGCCGACGGGCTGAAGCTGACCCTCGGTCTTCGCTATTCGGACGAAAGCAAGGTCGGCAGCTTTGCCAGCGGAGGCACCAGTAACTCCGTCTGTCCGTCGATTGTGGGACAGCTTTCACCTGGCGGACCATTGAGCGGCCTGCCGGCTTCGCTACAGAATGCGTTATTTGCGCTCGGTTGCTTTGCCCTGACCGCTCCGGCCGATGCGCCTTTCGCGGCCGTTCTGCCAACACCACGCACATTCAGCAGCAAGTTCAGCGACAGCGAGCTGATCTACACCGGAACACTGTCTTATGCCTTCGCCGATCCGGTCAATATCTACGCCAGCTTTACCCATGGCTACAAATCGGGGGGCATCAATCTCGATTCGACCGCGACGGCCGGGGGTGCAGATCCGCGCTTCCAGTCGGAAGAGGTCGATTCCTATGAAATTGGCCTGAAAGCAAAATTCCTGGACAATGCCGTAACCTTGAATCTTGCGGCTTTCCGGGAGGAGTTTTCCAACTTCCAAATTCTCGAATATACCGGCACGCAATTTCGCCCCTTCAATGTTCCCAAGGCTGTTTCTCAGGGCGTCGAAATCGAAACGACGCTTCGGCCGAGTGATCATTTCACGGTCAACGCCGCGCTGACCTTCACCGATGCCCATTATCCGGATGATTGTGCCGGCACCCAGACCACGGTCAATGTGCTGGCTCTATGCGGCAATTCACTCACCAACGCTCCGGACTTTGTCGGCATTGCCGGCGCCACTTATAGCAATGACATCGGCGCCAGTCTGGAATATTTCCTCAACGGGCAAGTCCGGTTCGAGGGTGATCGCCGCACGTCGACCCAGGCTGTTGATCCTACTGACCTGACCGCGCTTCCGTTTGTCGTCCAGGACAGCAATATCAAGATCAATCTGCGCGCCGGCATCGGCAGCCAGGACAAAGCCTGGGGCATCGAAACCTTCGTGACCAATCTGACCAACGAAGTGACCCGCGGTGTTACATTTGCGACGATCCTGCGGTCCGGTTCGCAGTCGGTCTTCGTTCAGGATCCGCGCAGCTACGGACTGACCTTGCGCAGCAAGTTTTAGAATTGCTCTGGTTTCGACGGCTTAATATTGCCGAAAGGGGAGGCCGGCGCGTCCGGCCTCTCCATCTTCCTGCCGCCAGGCACTGCGCTGCCGATAAGCCGGAAGGCCGCGATAATCTTGTCCGGCGCGGCGCTCAACATATTCCCTGCCATTTCCAGCTTGGGCAATTTCGTGCCGGGCGCGTTCATGGCTTCGAGATGATCGTGTTAGGCCGTGATCGGTGAGCGCCATGAAGTCGAGCAGCGGCCCATCCGACCTCAGGTCCTGTCCGAGCGAGGCCGCCGCTACGGCAACTGCCAGAAATTAGCGTGTCATTTTTGCATCTCCCCCCGCACAGTCGCCGATTTGCGAGCGTTTCGAAACGAGCGATTGTCACATTTTTGCAACGATCACATCTGAATCGGCTAGTTTCAGCCACTCTCCGCTTGATTTAACGGAGCAATTAAACGACTGACGCAGCCTCAGCTGTCGCAATAACAAGCCATCCCCCTAGGAAATTTGGCGGACGTGACAGAGAATTCAACGGGAGAAGATGAATGAAGACGATCAATAAAATCCTCATGGCAGCACTTTGTAGCACCGCCATGACTGCCCCCGCTTTTGCGCAAGACGCTGCGCAGGAAGCCGAAACCTTCGACGAAAATGTAATCATCGTGACGGCAACCCGCCGTGCGGAAGATGTTCAGGACATTCCTATCGCCGTAACCGCGGTTAGCCCGGTCCAGCTCGAGCAGCAGGGCGTGGTCAACGTGCAGAATATCGGTAGCGTGTCTTCAAGCTTCTCCACATCCAACGCGCAAACCGCTTCCGGAACGGTTGTTCTTCGTATTCGCGGCGTCGGTACAACGTCCAACAACATCGGTTTTGAATCCGCTGTCGGGATTTTCGTGGACGGCGCCTATCAGTCACGTCCCGGCGTTGCGCTCGGTGAATTTGTTGACGTCGAACGGGTCGAAGTTCTCCGCGGCCCGCAGGGTACATTGTTCGGACGTAATACGTCGGCTGGTGCCTTGAACATTACCAATGTTCGGCCTGACCTCAACGATTTCGGCGGCTTCGTAAACGCGACCTATGGCAATTTTGACCATATGAGCCTCCAGGGTGCGATCAACGCTCCCCTTATCGAAGACACTCTGGCGCTTCGCGTAACCGGAGCCTATCGGAAGCGTGACGGTTATGTCGATATCATTGACCGCGCCGGCAACAGCGTAGGCGATTCCAACGATACCGATCAATATCTGCTTCGTGGTCAGCTTGGCTTTGAGAATGACAGCGGCATTCGCGGACGTTTGATTGCGGATTATTCCAAGAGCACGGCAAGTTGCTGTGCAGCGATCGAAGTTCTGCAATCTCCGGTTGAAACTTTCGGCCTGTTCGGCGCTGTAGGCCTTGGTGCCCGTGGCGGTATGTCGGCGCCTGATGTGGCAGTGAGCCCGTTTGATACGGTTTCCATGCAGCGGGCGGCGGACAATCGTATCGCAACTTCCGATATGAGAGCAGATCCATCCAATGATCAATGGGGTGTGACTGGCGAGATTGAGCTTCCGATCAGCGACAGTGTCGATCTGATCTACATTGGCTCCTATCGCGAATTCAGGGCAGAAGAATCCTACGATTCGGACTTCTCGGGACTCGACGTTTTCAACGTCCTTCCCGGTGGCGGCACCGCCATCGATACGATGACCCATGAATTGCGTCTGCAGGGTGACGCTCTCGACGGCGCGCTTAGCTGGTTGGTCGGCGGCTATTATTCGAAAGAAGATATTTCCCAGACGGTCAACTTCGGACTGGGTGCGGATTATGACCGTCTTGTCGGTGCGCTTTTGGCAGCAGGTACCGGTGGTGCTACGCTGAACCCGGCAAGCCCGATCTTCCTTGGCGCAACACCATTGCAGACTTTGACTGGCGTTGATCCATCAACGGTTCGCAACACCAATGCCTATACGCAAAGCAGCAAAAGCTGGTCGATCTTTACCCACAACACTCTGGAAGTAGTTGATGGTTTGAAATTGACAGTTGGCCTGCGCTATTCTGATGAAAGCAAAGACGGTTCGTTCAGTCAGCCAACGACCAGCAACAACCTCTGCCCAGCAACCCTGGGTCAAATCGGTGCGGGCAATGTGCCAGCGCCATTGATCAGCAACATTTTCGGTCTGGGTTGCTTTGCTTTTGTCGCGCCAGCAATCGGAACGGCTGCAAATCCATTCCCGCTGCCACGGCCATTCGCCAGCACGTTTAGTGATGAAGAGCTGATCTATACCGGTAAGGTGAGCTATGAATTTGCTTCGCCGGTCACCGTTTATGCCAGCTTCACGCACGGGTATAAATCCGGTGGCTTCAACCTCGATTCCACCGCTGCAGCCGGCGGCGCTGATCCGCGCTTTGCTTCGGAAGAAGTCGATGCCTATGAAGTTGGCCTGAAAGCCAAGTTCCTCGACAATGCGGTTACCTTGAACGTTGCTGGTTTCCATGAGGAATTCACCGACTTCCAGGTACTGGAATTCACTGGTGCGCAGTTCACGACGTTCAACGTGCCGCTTGCAAAATCGACTGGTGTTGAAATTGAAACGGTCATTCGTCCGAGCGCAAATCTCACGATTAACGGCGGTTTGACTTATACCAACGCCAGATATCCTGATAATTGTGCAGGAACGCAGACCTCGAACAATGTTGTCAGCCTGTGCGGGAATTCACTGACCAACGCCCCGAAATGGGTGAGCATCATGGGTGCGACCTATGACCGCGACCTTGGAGACAGTCTGAATTTCTTCATCAACGGTCAGCTGCGGATGGAAAGCGATCGCCGGACATCGACGCAAGCCTTTGATCCAGCCGATCTGACGACGCGGACGCCTGTTCCGTTCGATGTTCAGGATGGCAATGTCAAAATCAACATGCGGGCCGGTCTCGGTGATATCGACGGTGCATGGGGAATTGAAGCCTGGGTTACCAACCTGACCAATGAAATCACACGCGGTGTGACGTTCAATACGGTTCTGCGTTCTGGCTCACGCTCTGCCTTCATTCAGGAACCACGCATGTTTGGTGTGACCCTGCGCGGCAAATTCTAGGCGCGACGAAAAATTGGTGACATTTGGTCACCAGATGAACAGGGGCCGGTTTTCCGGCCCCTTTTTATTGCGCAGCTGAACCATTGGTGCAAAAGACTGCGGCTATGAAAAACTTTATATTCCAGACCGTTCCCGTGCTCCATTTCGGCGATGGCTGTCTCGCCGAACTGCCCGGACAGATTGCAGCCCTGGGTGCATCCCGGCCGATGATTGTCACCGACAAGGGCATCGTCAATGCCGGCCTGATTGTGCCGGTTGAAAAAACATTGTCCGAAGCCGGCTTTGACGTCGTGATATTCGATTCGGTGGTGGCCGACCCGCCAGAGGCGATTGTGCTGCAAGCGATAGAAGCGGCAAAAGCGGCAGGCGCGGATATTCTCATCGGACTTGGTGGCGGCAGCTCGCTCGATACCGCCAAGGTGGTTGCTGCTCTCGCGGTGGAGGATGCCCAGCCACTTGCGGATATTTACGGCATTGGCCTGCTGGAGCGCAAAGGTCTGCCGACCATATTGATCCCGACGACGTCCGGCACCGGATCGGAAGTAACCGCTATTTCGATCCTGACCACAGGCGAAACCACCAAGGCCGGTATCATCTCGCCGCATCTGTTTGCCGATGTCGCGCTGCTCGACCCGGCCCTGACAGTCGGACTTCCCGCCAATGTCACCGCCGCGACCGGCATTGACGCCATGGTGCACGCGATCGAATCCTACACCAGCCGCAACGGCAAGAATCCGGTCTCCGACATGCTCGCGATCGAGGCGCTTAAACTGCTCACCGCCAATATCAAAACCGCCTGTTCCGACGGGAAAAACATGCAGGCCCGCGAAGCGATGCTGCGCGGTTCCATGCTCGCCGGTCAGGCTTTTGCGAACAGTCCGGTCGGCGCGATCCACGCGCTCGCTTATCCGCTCGGAGGCATTTATCATATCCCGCACGGCCTATCCAACGCGCTGGTCATGCCTTATGTGATGCAATTCAATCTCGAAGCCGCTGCGCCGCTCTATGCGCAACTCGCCGACGCCCTCGACCTGCCACGCGGCAGTGAAAACAGCAGCGAGGCACGGGCGCAGCAATTGATCGACTATCTCGAGGCGCTCGCCGTAAAGGTCGAGGCGCCACGCAAATTGCGCGACATCGGCATTGCTCGGGAAGCCACGACCGAACTGGCCGAAGCAGCGATGCTGCAAGGCCGGTTGCTCGACAACAACCCAAGAGAAGTGACGCTGGCCGACGCGCAAAGGATATATGATGCCGCCTGGTAACGACTCCCGAGCCAAACCACCGGTCCGCAGCGACTATCGCGCCGGTTCTACGATCACCACGCGCTGGAACGACAATGATCCTTATGGCCATGTGAACAACGCCATCTATTATTTCTGGTTCGACACAGCGGTGAATCGCTATCTGATAGAGCAGGGTGCGCTCGATATCACTGGTGGCGAGACCATCGGTCTGGTGGTCAACACCAGCTGCGACTATTTCGCGCCGATCGCCTTTCCCGACGACGTCATGGCGCGCATCCGGGTAGAGCGGCTCGGCAATAGCAGCGTCACCTATGGCGTCGGCCTGTTCCGCGGGGAAGAGGACGTGGCATCAGCCGCCGGCAGCTTCACCCATGTCTACGTCGATCGCGCCACCCGCCGACCGGTTTCTCTGCCATCTCCCTTGCGTTCCGCACTGGAGTCGATAGAAGTTTAATCATACGATTAAATCTCTGGGAGAGAGACAGATGCTACGCCCTTTTGATAATGACGAGCGCCGCCAGTTCCGCGAAACCTGCCGCCGCTTTGCCGAAACCGAACTGCAGCCGTTCGCCAACGAATGGGATGAGGCAGGCGAAATTCCCTGGGAAATGCATCAGAAAGTCGGGGCGCTCGGCGTCTGGGGCTTTGGCGTCGACGAAAAATATGGCGGCCTTGGCATGGACGACATCTTCATGCGCGCTGCCTGGGGCGAGGAAGCGGCAAGAGCGCATAACGGCGGCACGCTCGCGGCGCTCGGCGGACGGTCGATCTCGATAGGTCCGATCCACAAGCTGGCTTCGCAGGATATAAAAGACCGCATCCTGAAGGATATCGTGCTCGGCAAAAAGGGCTCCAGCCTCGGCATTACCGAGCCCGGTGGTGGCTCCGATGTCGCCAATATGCAGACCACCGCCCGGCAGGATGGCAATCACTGGGTGATTAACGGCGCCAAGACCTTCATCACCGGCGGTATGACTTCCGACTATTATGTTATCGGCGCGCGGACTGGCGGCGAGGGCCTGAACGGTATTTCACTGTTTCTGGTCGACGCCGACGCCGAGGGCTTTTCGCGCACCGCGCTCGACAAGAAAATGGGCTGGTGGGCCTCGGATCAGGCCTCGCTCTATTTTGACGAAGTGCGGGTGCCGGCGGAAAATATGCTCGGCGAGGAAGGGCGCGGCTTCATCCAGATCATGCACAATTTCAACCACGAACGGCTCGGCATGGTGGCCCAGTCTCTCGGCATGATGCGGGTCTTGCTCGAATATTCGATTGACTATGCGCAGCAGCGCGAGACGTTCGGCAAGCCGATGATCAAGCATCAGGTGATCCGCCACAAGATCGCCGACATGTCGGCGCGGGTCGACCGGCTCGATGGCTGGCTCAACCAGATATGCTGGCTCGCCGATCAGGGCGAAATGCCGGTCGCGCAGATTTGCAAGGCCAAGTTCAGCGCCACCAAGGATCTCGAATTTTGCGCAAGCGAAGCGATGCAGATTCTCGGCGGCGCCGGCTATTTGCGCGGCAATCCGGTCGAGCGTTTCTACCGCGAGGTCAAGGTGATGGCGATTGGCGGCGGATCGGAAGAGATCATGCGCGATCTCGCGGTCCGGCAAATGGGTCTCTGATCCCGCTTGCCAATCCCGGCTGGTGAGGGATAAGCATAGCATCCAGAAAATCCGTTCGTGCTGAGCCTGTCGAAGCACCGCGCCCGGCAACAGCATCAGGCTGATGGAATATAATATGCCCGATCTAATATCCGCCGATAGCCAGCCAGAAAACGGTCCGATCCTGCTGCCGGCGGGTTCGGTGCTTTTCGGCCTACTCACCTTCGCGATGATGGACGTTGCGATGAAAAGCTTGTCGATAGAGATTGGCGCCTATAACGCCATTCTCTGGCGGGTACTTCTGGCGTTTGTGATTGTTTCGTTGGTCTTCTTCGCGCGGCGCCCCAAAATGCCAGGGAAGGCCGCCCGCAAGGTCCATCTGCAGCGCGGCATTATCGTGGTCTTCATGTCCTATCTGTTCTTCTGGGGTCTGGCGCGGGTGCCGCTGGCCGAGGCCATCGCGCTGTCTTTCATCGCGCCGATTATCGCGCTCTATCTGGCCGCCGTGTTCCTCGGCGAGACCATCCACCGCAACGCCATTTACGCCTCGGCTCTGGGCTTTGCCGGGGTGCTGGTGATTGCGTGGGGCAGGGCGAGCGGCGAGTTCGAGAAAGAGGCGCTGCTCGGTATCGGTGCCATACTTGTGTCGGCGTTACTCTATGCCGGCAATCTGGTGATCCAGCGGCAGCAGGCGCTGCTCGCCGGTCCGATCGAAATCAGCTTTTCCCAAAATCTTGTTGTCGGGTCCTCCTTCCTGCTGCTCGCGCCCTTTTTTGCGGTTGTTCCGGAAGTGGAATCGCTGCCCTTTATCGGGGCCGCGGCGATATTCTCGCTCATCTCCTCGCTGTTCATTGCCTGGGGCTATGCGCGGGCCGAAGCACAGAATCTGATCAATCTCGAATATAGCGCCTTCATCTGGGCGGCAATTTTCGGCTGGCTGTTTTTCCGCGAGCCGATCACACTGACCACGGTCGTGGGCGCGCTCATGATCGTCGTCGGGTGCATATTGGCCACCAAGCGAGACCGGAAACTCGCGCATATCGAATCGACCGCGGTCTGATCGCGATGGCGCTGCGGATCAGCAACCGGCAGGCGCGGTGGCTCTGGCTGCAGGCGCAGGGTCTGTCGGAAACCCCGACCGGCCCCTTGGACCTGCCGGAGATGATCCGCCGTCTCGGCTATGTCCAGCTCGACACGATCCAGAATGTCACTCGCGCGCACCATCATATCTTGTGGAGCCGCAACCAGAATTACCGCGAACCGATGCTCGACCGGCTGCTGGGCGAGGACAGGGCGGTGTTCGAACATTTCACCCATGATGCCTCGATTCTGCCGATCGAATTTTACCCGATGTGGCATCGCCAGTTCCGACGGCTCGGCGAAAAGGTCGCCGGCTATGCTTCCTTTCAAAAAGCTGTACGGGAAATCGGGGCTTACGAGATCAAGGCCCGTATCGCGGCAGAAGGGCCGCTATCGACCCAGGCCTTTGACACCAAGGTTACCGGCAAGAAACAGATGTGGGACCGCCCGCCGCACAAGCGGGTGATGGACCAGCTCTGGTATGCCGGCGAACTGGCCACCTCCCATCGCCTCAATTTCACCAAATATTATGACCTTAGCGAACGGGTGATCCCGCCCCAACATCGGGAAGCAACCCATGATGACGCAGGCCAGATCGACTGGCTGTGCCGCTATGCGCTGGACCGGCTGGCTTTCGCTTCGTTTGGTGAAATTCAGCGTTTCTGGGATGCGGCGGATGCAAGAGAAACGCGGCTCTGGGCGCAATCCGCAACGGACATTGTCGCGATCGAGGTGGAAAATCACGAGGGGCAGTGGTTCAAGGCGCTGGCACCGCCCGATATCGAAACACGATTGACCAATATACCCGCTCCCACAGCGCGGCTGCGCATTGTCAATCCGTTCGACCCGATCGTGCGCGATCGCACCCGCTTGCTGACCTTGTTCGGCTTTCATTATCGCAACGAGATGTTTGTCCCCGCGGCGCAGCGCTTGTGGGGCTATTACGTCTATCCGATATTGGAGCGCGACCGTTTTGTCGGCCGGATCGAAATTAAAGCTGACCGGTCAGCGGGAAATTTGCGGGTAACACAATTCTGGTCCGAACCGGCAACGCGCTGGTCCACGGGACGGCAACACAGGCTGGCAGCGGAACTGACGCGGCTGGCGCGGCTGATCGGGGTTAATGATGTGCTATGGGAGTGCGACTGCGCGTAGGAGCAAATTCTCGTCCTATCTGACAATCCCGCGAAAGCGCAGCTCGCCGGATGCGCCAGGCGCGATCGGTGACGGCAATATCCAGCGGATATGGGTAACATCAGAAGCAAGGGCCGGACGGGTTTCCAGCGTCGCTTCTGCCACGCTCAGCGCTGATAGTTGACCGAAAGTCTCGCCACCATCAACCGATACCAGTGCCCAGTCTTCCAGAGCCTCGGTAAAGATCACCGCTGAATGGACCGGATTGTTGACCACGAAACCAGTCACGGTATTCTGGCCAGTATTTCGATAGCTATTGGTGAACAGCAGCTTGTCACCGGGAATGACCTTGACGGTGGCCGGGTCGACCAGAGTGGTGACAGTCGCGCCGCTCTCCGACTCTTCGGTCCGTTCGACCATGATCGAGCTGTCGATCTTTACATCGGCTTGCGGGTCGGTTGCAGCGGCTTGAATAGTAGCCGTGAGAGGGGCTGCATAAGCAACCTCGGACAATGACATTCCCGTCATCAAAACGCCGGTGACCATGGCGGCTTCGAGCAAAATCATCCGTATCTTCGACATTTTCAGCATTCCTGTTGACCATTTGCTGGCCGGACTAAGCGCCCGGTCCATATGGGGTGAAATATGGTATGACATGGTTAATATGGGATTAAAATCGGTTGTGAAACTGGCAGTCCTATGCTGTTTGGATGGAATATCTCGCAAAAAGAAATGCTTGGTGGAAAAGCAATGTTATTCGTTGGCATCGCGATTCATCCACCGCTAAAGGGGTCTGTGATGGGTCGAACCGCATTTCGTCGCTGCCTGGGCATGCTGGTTGTTTCGCTGATGGGTTCGCTCATCGGCCCGGGCCATGCACAAACCTCAGATCAGTCAGTCGCCGATACGCTGGACGAGCAGGAAGTCGAAGCTCCGCTCGACCCGGACCAGCCGCTGACCGAATTTTCCGATTTCGGTGTCGAATGGCCGGATATGGACCAGCCGCTGGAACCGCTGGTCGATGATAGCGAAGACGAGAGCGGTTCGGACCTGACCGCCGCTGATGAAATCGAGAATGAGCAGATACAACCCAGCGAGGATTTTTCGGCCGATGAATTGTCGCTCAACGAGTATCGGCCTACCGACGCTCTGGCAGAAACCGCTTATCGGATCAGCTTCGAAGGATTGCCCGAAACGATCGGAGAAGTCTTTGACAGTCGTTTCCAGATATTATCGGTTCTGAAACAATATCGTGGGGAAGACGCCAATTTCGCCCAGATCCGGCGGCGGGCACAAAGCGATGCCGATCTCGTCGAGCGGCTGCTGCGGATAGAAGGCTATTATGACGCCGTCGTGCAGACACGCTTTGAAGCTGACGGCGCCGAGCGGGTGGATGTCGTCATCAACGTGCAGGCTGGCCCGCAATATGAACTGGACGCGATCGCCTTGCCCGGTCTGGAAACCGCAATTGCGCCAGATCCACAAAAGTTCCGGGACAGCTTCGGCTTGCAGTCCGGGGATATCGTCAACAGCGACCGGATCATGGATGCAATCGCCCGGCTCGACGGCGCGATGGCGGAAAACGGCTATCCGTTTGCCAAGACCGGCGAGCCTGAACTGGAAATTGATCATGCCGAGCGGCTCGGCGATCTTGAGGTTCCGGTGACGCCAGGCGGTCGCTTTAATTTCGGTTCGATTGTCCTGGCGCCGACCAAGCTGTTCGATGCCGATCATGTCCAGATGATCGCCCGCTTCGATCCCGGCGATCTCTATCAGGCTTCAGATGTCGAGGATTTGCGCCGGGCTCTGATCGCGACCGGTCTGGTCTCCACCATCTCCGTCGATCCGGTGGCGGCAGCGGATCCGGCAGCGGTGGATATCGCCGTCAGCCTGACTCCCGCACCGCTGCGCACGGTGGCCGGCGAACTGGGCTATGGCACCGGTGAGGGCGCTCGCGCCGAGGTCAGCTGGGAGCATCGGAATTTATTTCCGCCAGAAGGCTTGATCCGCGCGACCGCTGTCCTTGCCACGCAGGAACAATCGGGCAGCATCGCCTATCGCCGCAACAATTACCGGCGTCGCGACAATATATTGAACGGGCGAACGGGATTAAGCGTTGTCGATCGTCCGGCGTTCAATGCCCAGACATTCTCGGTTGCCGCCAATATCGAACGGCAGAGCAATCTGATTTACCAGAAGCGCTGGAGCTGGTCGGCTGGCATCGAACTTCTTGCATCGCGGGAAACGGATGTCACCGGCCCTACCGGAGCAACCGACCGGGAAACATATTTTATCGGCGCGTTGCCGGGCCTGGTCACTTTTGACGCCAGCGACGACCTGCTCGACCCGACCCGGGGTTTCCGGATCAGCGCCCGTGTTGCTCCCGAAGCATCGCTTCAGGATGGCAGCTTTTTCTATGTGCGCGGGCAGCTGGATGGTTCCGGCTACTTCCCGGTCTCTGATAAGATCGTGCTCGCCGGACGCACCCGTTTGGGAACGATTACCGGTGCCGGCAACAACCGGATCGCACCGTCGCGTCGTCTCTATTCCGGGGGCGGCGGCTCGGTGCGCGGCTATGGCTATCAGAGCATCGGGCCGCGCGATGCCAATAATGATCCTGTCGGCGGTCGGTCGCTGGTCGAATTCTCGCTGGAAGCGCGCGTTCGCACAGGATTTTTTGGTGGCAACCTTGGCATCGTGCCCTTTGTAGACGGGGGCAATGTCTATACCAGCAGCACCCCGGATTTCTCCGGCATGCGCTACGGCGCCGGCATCGGCATGCGCTATTATAGCGATTTCGGACCGATACGGATCGATGTCGGTACGCCGATCAATCCCCAGCCGGGTGATTCACGCATCGCCGTCTATGTTTCGCTCGGACAGGCCTTCTAGATGGCAGATAGCTCCGAAACGTCCCGCTTCAAGTTGATGAGCTGGCGTTGGCCGATGCGCAGCCTATTGGCATTGGCTGCAATGCTGGTCGTTGCATTGGTCGGCGCGGCCATGTGGCTGGACAGCGATGCCGGCCATCGCTTCATCATCAATCAGGTTGAAGCGCTGGAGCCGGACAATGGCTTGCGCATCCAAATTGCCGAGATTGACGGATCTATTTATGGCGAGGGAGAAGTGCAGGGACTTCAGCTCAGCGATCCCAAGGGCCGGTTTTTTTCCGCCGGGACAGTTGCGGTCGACTGGAACCCGCTGGCCTGGATATTCAACGAGCTCAATATTTCCGATGCGGTGATTTCAAAGGCCCGGCTCGATCGTCTGCCGGAATTGATCGACAGCGGCGAAGACCAGCCACTGCTCCCCGGCTTCGACATATATGTTGGTGCGTTTCGCGCCGACAATCTGGCGCTCGGAGAAGCGATTGCCGGAACCGAACAATTTGCCAACCTGTCCGGTTCGGCCGATATCCGTGCTGGGCGCGCGATGGTTCGTCTCGATGCGGCAACGACCAGCAGCGGTGACAAATTGCTGCTCGCCCTCAATGCGGAACCGGAACGCCAGAAACTCGATATCGATGCTGAAATAACAGCTCCGGCCGGTGGCGTTCTGGCGGGTGCTCTGGGGATGGATCGCGATCTGGCGGTCACTTTGAAAGGCGACGGCAGCTGGCAGAAATGGAATGGCGAGCTGAATGCGCTCAGCGGCGGCGAGCCACTGGCGCAAATCACTCTCGACGCGAAGGATGGATTATTTGCCTATGATGGCAAGCTGACCGCCGCTCTCATGCCCGAAGGGGTGGCGCAGAGAATGGCTTCGCCCAATCTGTCCGTCAAGGGGACCGCTAGTCTCGCCGACCGTCTCGTCGCATTGGATCTCAACGCCCGCTCCGCCGCTCTGGCCATAACCGCCAAGGGAGGAATTGATCTGGGACGCAACAGTCTCGATGCGATGCGGCTCGAGACAAGGCTGATCAATCCCTCCGCGCTTGCCGCCAATATGAAGGCACAGGATTTCGAGCTGAAGGCACTGCTGAACGGAAAATTTTCGCAGTTGCGCTATCAATATCTGCTGACCGCACCGCAACTGGCTCTGGGCAAGACGTTGCTGACAAATGTGCGCGGCGAGGGTGAAGGACAGCGCGATGCAGGCGGCTGGGACATTCCTGTCGAGCTTTCGGTCGGCACGGTGATTGGCAATGGTGAATTGCTGAAACAATTGCTCTCCGGGTTTAGCACGACCGCCTTGCTTCGTTACGAAAAGGACCTGCTCTTTGCCGAGCGCGCGCGGGTTGCGACCAACGTTGCAAAAGGCATGTTGGATCTGGAACTGCGCCCCTCGACCGGCGATTTCGCCGTCAACATCGACGCCAATGCCCCCGGTTTTGCGGTGCAGGGAGTCGGGGTCGCCGATATCATCGCCCAGATCAATCTGGGCCCCTCGGCCAACGGAGTTTCGCTCGATGGTCAGGTCAATGCCAGGCTGCGGCGGTTCGACATCGGCTTTTTGCGCGAGTTGGCGGGTGGCTTGCCGGCCTTGCAGACCGGTCTTTCACTCGGGCCGGATGGACTGTTGCGCTTCACCAATCTCAACGTATCGGCTCCCAAGATTTCGTTCCGCGGTTCGGGCAGTCAGACCGGCGCGGCAACCTTCGCGTTTCGCGGGTCGGGCAGACAGGATAGTTATGGCCGCTTTGACCTGAAGCTTGATGGCGCTCTCGATCGTCCGAAAGTCGCCTTGTTACTCGACAGCCCGCTGCCGGCAGCTGGCCTGTCGGCGGTCAGCCTGAAGCTCGATCCGGTGAAGGGCGGCTTTT
Organism: Sphingorhabdus sp. M41; assembly: GCF_001586275.1. NCBI lineage: Bacteria > Pseudomonadati > Pseudomonadota > Alphaproteobacteria > Sphingomonadales > Sphingorhabdaceae > Sphingorhabdus > Sphingorhabdus sp. M41. The sequence continues at coordinate 771,190 of NZ_CP014545.1, forward strand.
CCTATGTCGCTTCCGGCGGATCCACTCTGGGACCCTTTAGCAGTAACGGGATGATCCTGACCACAGCGGGCCAGGACACAGCCGTACGCGTCGATCGTCTGTTGGTGTCCGACACGCTGGCAACCGGCACGATCACGCCAACCGCAGATGGGCTTGCCGGAACGCTCGTCGTCAGCGGCGGCGGCGTCAATGGATCGGTGCTGTTCCGCCCCGGCGACGGACGGCAGTTGATCCGCGCCAATCTCAAGGCCGAAAATGCCCGGTTTGACGGCAAGCCACCCATTTTCATCCGTACCGCCGTGCTCGATGCCGATATTGTCCTGATCGATGGCCAGTCGAATATTGACGCGACACTGCGCGCGCAGGGGATCAGCCGTGGCGAGCTGATCATTGGCCGGGTGGCTGCCAATGCGAAGCTGACCAACGGCACAGGCTCGGCAACCTTTACCGTCGCCGGGACGCGCGGCAGTACCTTCGAGTTTCAGGCAAAAGCCGATATTACGCCCGACCGCTATCGGATTACCGGAGCCGGCCAGTTTGAAGGCCGCAACCTCCGCCTGAGCAAGCCACTCGAACTGCGGCGAGTCAGCGATGGCTGGACCGCTTCGCCGACTACGATCACCTATGGCAGCGGCAGCGCCCGGATGTCCGGTCGCTGGGGCAGCGGAAGCTCCCGGCTCGATCTGGCCATGACAAAAATGCCGCTGTCGCTGATCGATATTGCCTATCCCGACCTTGGGCTGGGGGGCAGCGTCAACGGTACCGTCAAACTCACCCAGTCGGGTTCGCAGGTGCCGGTGGGCGAAGCAAAGCTGACGATCCAGGGATTGACGCGGTCGGGCTTGATCCTGACCTCCGAACCGGTTGATCTCGGCCTCAATATTGCGCTTTCCCAGCGCAACGCAGCAGCCCGCGGAGTCATCAAATCGCCTGCGGGCAAGACCATCGGCCGGTTCCAGGGGCGGGTAACCGGGCTGAGCGGCGGGAACTGGCAAAACGAGCTGATGCGCAGGCCGCTGTTCGCGCAGGCGCGGTTCAATGGCGGCGCTGAAAGCATCTGGCGTCTCACCGGTATCGAAACCTTTGACCTGACCGGACCGGTGGCGGCCAGTGCCGATATCAGCGGCAGCCTCGCCAATCCGCAGATCAGGGGACAGGTGCGGACCGCCAACGCCCGGCTCGAAAGCCCGCTTACCGGTACGGTCATTTCCAATATCAAGACTGTGGGCCAGTTTGATGGCTCGCGTCTGGTGCTGCCCAAATTGACCGGTGTGACCGCCGGTGGCGGAACGGTAAGTGGCAGCGGCAGTTTCAACTTTGCCGTCGCGCCCGGTGAAGGCATCGGTATCGTGATAGACGTCAATGCCCAGCAGGCAGCGCTGATCGCGCGGGATGATTTTGCCGCCACCGTGACCGGCCTGATCAAGATCCGCAGCTCGGCGGATGGCGGCCTGATCTCTGGCGACGTCACCCTCAACCGCAGTTTCTTCCGTTTTGGCAAGGCCAGCGCGACCGCCAGCCTGCCGGACATCAAAACCCGCGAGATCAATCGGCGAGCCGATGAACGGCCGGTGCTGGTTCGCAGTCGGCCATGGCGATTTGACTTGTCGGCCAATGTCCCCAACCGCTTGCGGGTCGAGGGGCTCGGACTGGACAGCGAATGGGCTGCCAATCTCAAGATTTCCGGGCCGGTCGACAATTTTGCGATGGTCGGCACCGCCAATCTGATCCGCGGCAATTATACCTTTGCCGGGCGGCGTTTCCGGTTGGAACGCGGACGCATTCGCTTTGTCGGCAATCAGCCGGTCAATCCGATACTGGATATCGAGGCGGAAGCCAATCTGACCGGCCTCAACGCGACGATCAATGTCACCGGCACCGGCAATCAGCCGGAAATCGCTTTCACCAGCATCCCGGCCTTGCCCGAGGACGAACTGCTGTCACGGGTATTGTTCGGCGCTTCCATTTCCGACCTGTCCGCACCCGAAGCGGTCCAGCTGGCCGCTGCCGTGGCTTCGCTCAACAGCGGCGGCGGACTCGATCCGATCAACCAGCTGCGCAAGGCGGTCGGGCTGGATCGTTTGCGTATCCTGCCCTCTGACACCGACACCGGTTCGGGCACCTCGATCGCCGCGGGCAAATATATCACCCGCCGCCTCTATGTAGAGCTGGTTACCGACGGCAAGGGCTATAGCGCCACCCAGCTGGAATTCCAGATCACTCGCTGGCTGTCGATTCTGTCGACTATCTCGACTCTCGGCCGGCAGAGCGCCAATGTGCGGGTGAGCAAGGACTATTGACCGGTATCCGTGCCGGCGCCGGATGCGGTTGCCGACATTAGCCCTTTACATGTGTTGTTCAGCCTGTTGATAAGGTGGCCGCGCTCCTGCAGCTCATGGTGGAGCATATTCTCCCATTTTCTCAGGTTGGCGATCCAATGACTGCTTTGCTCGGGCTGGTCATTCGCAGGAATGAATATGCGGGCCGGGGGGAATAGGATGCAATGGATTGCAGGACACTGGCTCGCCCGGCTGGAATATTCAGCCGCTCGATTGCAATCCGGATTGGACCATTTTCAGTCGGACATAATTGCGCCGTGCCGCGATTGTCATGACATGACCAACATCGAAAAATCCGGTTACGGATGATGGGCGCCATTCGCTGGCAGCCAGTTGCGCGAAAGCATGCCGAGCGAAACTTTACCCTCTCAGTGCAATCATCTGTTGAAGGATATATTATGCGCGTTCGAAACAATATCACAAATATGAAGCCGCCCCTTTTGGCATTGGCATTGGGAGTCGCGATCATTCCCGGCTTGGCCCATGCGCAGGCGGAAGAGATTGACGCTGGCATCGAAAGCCCTGGAAACCAGGTTTTTCTGGTTCGCAACGACCGCGGTGTCATGCAATATGACACAAGGACAACGAACCCCGGATCCGGCCCCAACGACCTCAGTCGAACAAATCTGGGTCCCTATATGCCGCAACTGACGGCATCATTCAGCTATGGCGGCGTGAAATATCTCTTTTTGCGAACGGGCCAATATGTCGGGCTTGATGCCAATAGCGAGAATGTTGTCCAGCGGCTCAGCTATATTGATAACAATAATTGGCCGGGATTGGCGCCCTATGGCAACAAGATAGAAGCAGCGCTCCGATTCAAGGGAAGTACGATATTATTCTTCCTGAGTGACGGGCAATATATCGAATATGATATGGCACAAAGAAATATCGCATTTGGTCCGATTGCGATGAACGCGATCACCTTGCCGAGCCTGCAAAACGTCGCCGGACAAATCACCGGCGCGGCACGATGGGACAATAATCGTGCGGTCATATTCCTGAGGGGTCAGCGACACATGTGGTTCAATTTCCGCGGCGTGAATGCCAGCGGATTGCCGACCCCAAATTTCGGTAGCCAATTTGCACAGCCGCAGGTCTTTGCCGGCGGATATCAAGGCGGCTACCAAGCGCCACCCGTACCACAATATCAACCACCCGTTCCGCAACCACAATGGCAGCAACCCCAGGTGTGGCAACCGCAAGCACAGCGGCCGCAATGGCAACAACCGCCGGTTCAGCAACCGCAATTCCAACAGCCGGTCGGGTCCCCCGGCACGATCAACAGGCTGACAAATAAACTGAACTACACTGCCGATACCCAGACATTGGCGATGCGACCTGACAGTCACCGGATCGCAACGGGAGGCTGGGACAACACGCTTTCCATATGGGATTCGTCGGGCCAGACTCTGGTGCATGCCGTGGCAATCTCGCTTCAGGGCAGAGGTGACTTGCTGCTCGATACGGCTTTCAGTCCAAACGGACAGCGGATTGTCACCGGCAGCCGCCAGACTGGCAATACGGCAGAGGTAACCGTCAATGTGTGGGACGCATCCACCGGTAGCCAGGCCTTGATCCTGCAAGGGGCACCTACCGGCTTTTGCCAGTCTGTCGCCTATGACCCGCAGGGATTGCGGATCGCCGCTGGCTGCTTTAGCCAGACGACCGGCAACGCGATGGTGCGCGTATGGGACGCCAATAATGGCGCGCAACTGTTCCAGATCAATGGCGTCGATGGCCCCGTGACATTCAGTCCGGACGGCAATTTGCTGGCCAGCGCATCCGGCGCCACGCAGGAGATCAACATATATAACTCCCGCACCAGCCAATTGCTCCAGACCCTCCAGGGCAATGCGGTTAGCGGAATCAAAAAGGCCGTGTTCACCCCCGACGGTACCCATCTGGTTACCGGCAATTTTAACGGGACTGTCACTGTGTGGTCCATCCCCACAGGTCAGATCGTTTCGAGTTTTTCCGGCCATGCGGGGCCGGTCAATGATATCGCGATCAACCGGAATGTCACCCGCATCGCCAGCGCAGGCGAGGATGGCAGGCTAATCTTGTGGGACAGTTCTACCGGCCGGCAGCTCTCGTCCTACAACGGACCGAAACCGCTCCGTAATGTCCTGTTCAATCCGGATGGCGACGTTGTGCTGACCGGCGGGGATGAAAATATAATCAGAATTTTCGCCGATTGAGGTCTGGGGTAAAGCCCGCATCGTCCACCCAAAAAGCCAAGCAACCTGCCGACCAGGGCTTCGACCATGGGAGATCGCAGCCAGGCAGAATTTTCTCCGGAAAGCTTTGAAAAGGCCCTCTGCTCTATTGCTCTACGCGCTTGTCAAACAACAACCGGGCTTCTTCTATCTCGTCGAGATTGCGTTCCGCCCAGATCCAAACCCCGCAAAAGGCCTCGCCGAGGCTTAGGCCGAGATGGGTTAGTCGATATTCGACCTTGGGCGGAATGACTGGGTGGATCGTCCGGATCACCAATCCGTCCCGTTCCATCTGCCGCAAGGTTTGCGTCAGCATTTTCTGGCTTATGCCGCTGACTCGCCGTCCGAGTTCGGTGAAACGCAATTCTTCGCCATGGGCCAGTTCCTCGACGACCAGCATCGTCCATTTGTCCGCCACACGCCCGATCAGTTGATTGACGAGCGCCTCGACACGCGGGTCGGTGGTCTCGGAAGATGGTGCCGATTCCTGTTCTCGCCCGCTATCCATGTTGCTGTTGCCCGGCGACCGCTTGCTCATGTCACACTCTCTTTTGGGTAAGTATAAATCTTCTCGGTGCCTTCTATCAAATAGTCGGTGAAACGCTAATCGGGATTTATCAGGGACAGCAACAGGAACAAAATTGTGAAGATATCCGGCAATACCATCCTCATCACCGGCGGCGGCAGCGGCATCGGGCGGGCTCTGGCCCATCGTTTCAACGATCTCGGCAACATAGTGATCGTGACCGGCCGGCGCATGGGTCCGTTGACCGAAACGATCGGCAAGCGAAAGCATATGACGGCTTGCCTGCTCGATGTCGCAGATCCTGCCGCGATCAAATCTTTTGCGGATTCAATACTCGCCAACCATCCGGAGCTGAATATCCTCATCAACAATGCCGGGGTGATGCGCTATGAGGACATGACGTCGGCCCGCGACCTGGGCGATGCCGAAGCCATGGTCACGACCAACCTGCTCGGCCCGATCAGGATGATCGATGCATTTGTCGCTCATCTTGCCGCACAGCCTGATTCGGCCATTGTCACCATATCGTCAGGACTGGCCTTTGTTCCCATGGTCGCTGCACCCACTTATAGTGCAACCAAGGCAGCGATCCATTCCTACTCCCTTTCTCTGCGAGAACAACTCAGGGGCAAGACTGAGGTCATCGAAATCATCCCGCCCGCCGTCCAGACCGATCTCACGCCAGGACAGGCGACCCGCGACGGCTATCTCCCGCTCGAGACATTTGTCGATCAGGTGATGACCGAATTTCGGCAACGGCCAACCCCGGAGGAAATCGTCGTCGAGCGTGCCAGGATATTGCGCAATGCGGAGCAGGACCAGCGCTTCCCGGCAATGATGAGAGCGCTCAACCCGCGATGAAACAGCGCCTTGCCTGCCATCCATCAAACCCAAAAAAGCCCGGAGCAAGTGTTTGTCCCGGGCTTTTTGTTTCTGATCCGATCGGAAAGATCTCGTCTTAGAGAAGTATCACGGGATCTGTTTTACCCGCTTGCAATGGAAGAGGCCCGGCGATAAGAGCTAATGATAATCGATTGCAATAAGGATTTTCAATTTGACGCGACGGGCGATTCGGCTGTGGTTTCTGGTGCACAAGTGGAGCAGCCTGGTCTGCACCGCTTTCCTGCTGATGCTCTGTGCCACCGGTCTGCCGCTGATATTTCATGATGAAATCGACCTGCTGACAGAAGATCAGCCGGAATTTGGCATGGTCGGCGTCGGTTCGTCCAGCAATGCGCAGGGCCTTCTTCCGCTGGACGAGATGATGCGCCGCGCGCTGGCCAACCGTCCGGGCGAGGTGCCGGTATTCATGGCCTTTGATAACGACCAGCCTTCAATGACCATCACCACGGCTCCGCGACCGGATTCGCCCGGCGCCGAAATGACAATCCAGTCCTTGGACCGCTCGACCGGCAAGCAGATCGGCATGGAAGCGGAGAGCGACGGCGGTGTGATGCACTTTCTGCTGCAATTGCACACCGATATGTTCCTCGGCTTGCCCGGAATGCTGTTCCTTGCGGTGATCGGGATATTGTTCACCGCTGCCCTGATATCCGGAGTGGTCCTTTACGCTCCGTTTATGCGCAAGCTCGATTTCGGGACATTGCGGGTGTCGCGCAGTCCACGCCTGAAATGGCTCGATTATCACAATCTGCTGGGTATTGTCGCGATGGCCTGGATGCTGGTGGTCGGGCTGACCGGTGTCATCAATGCGCTGTCCACGCCGATCGAGGATATCTGGCAGGCCAACGAACTGGCCGACATGACCAGCGAATATGCCGGGCGCGAGCCGCTGCCGCCCGCCCGCTACGGATCGCTCGATCTCGCCATGGCGCAGGCACGGGCAGTCCTCCCGGGCAACAATCCGCAATTCATCGCCTTCCCCGGCGGAACGTTCAGTTCGCAGCACCATTATGCGGTGTTTTTCCAGGGCGACACGCCGCTTACCGAGAGATTGCTGACTCCTGCCTTGATCGATGCCGAGACCGGCGACTTTACCGACGCCCGGCCGATGCCCTGGTATTATCAGGCGCTGTCGCTCTCGCGTCCCCTGCACTTCGGCGACTATGGCGGACTGCCCCTCAAGCTGCTGTGGGCCGCATTGACACTTTTCACCATCGTGGTGCTGGGCAGCGGGCTCTATCTCTGGCTGGTCAAGGGAGCCGCTTCTTCACGAGCGCATCTGCGCCAGATTGAACAGCTGGCGGTCCCGGCAGAATGAGCGCGCGCAACAAGCACAGCATGCCGCTGCGGACGATCTTCGCCTGGCCGTTGGCAATCTTCCTGCTCGGCATTGTCGGACTGGTGAGTGCCCTTACCGGGGACGGCTGGCGCGACGGCCTGTCCTGGCTGGCGCTCGCCGCTCCGGTGGCCGCGCTGGTCTGGGCGATGCGGGCCCGTCGTCACTAATCATATGAATTCACACTAAAAGGGAAAAATAATGAACCAAAACCATGCGCGCTCCGCGCTCCTGATCACCGCAAGCGCCACAGCGCTTACACTGGCTTGCCCTGCGTTTGCGCAAGAAAGCCCAGCTGACAAGGACCTGATCATCGTCACCGCCCAGCGGGACAATCAGACCGGTGTGCGCCAGGGCGGAAGCGCCGGTGTGCTGGGCAACAAGCCGGCCGAAGATCTGCCGTTCAGCGTCCGCAGCTACAATTCTGCGCTGATCCTCAATCAGCAGCCACAGACGCTTGGTCAGGTGCTCGAGAATGATCCGACGATCCGCACCACAACCGGTTTCGGCATCGCCGGCGAACTGTTCAATATTCGCGGTTTCACGCTTGGCGGCGACGATATTGGCTACGACGGCCTCTACGGCATCATGCCCCGCCAGCTTGCTGCTCCCGAACTCTATGAATCGGTGGAAGTTCTGAATGGCTCCAGCGCATTCCTGAACGGTGCTGCACCGGGCGGGTCGGGGATAGGCGGCAGCGTCAATCTCATCCCCAAACGTGCCACCGACCGGGAAACAACCCGTGCGACGCTGGGCTATACCGCACCGGAGCATGTCGGCGGCAGCTTCGACATTGGCCGCCGCCTGGGTGCGGATGGTGAATGGGGCATTCGCATCAACGGCGCCGCGCGGGCCGGCGATGTCTCGGTCGATGACGAATTCCGCAGCACCTATGTGCTCGGCGCCGGGTTCGACTATGTTTCCGGGCCGCTGCGGCTGTCGCTCGACCTCGCCTATCAGCGGATCAAGGTGGCGCATTTCCGGCCGAAACTGCGCGTTGCCGGTCTTGGCGTTATCCCCGAGGAACCCGATGCCAGCACCAATTTCGGTCAGCCCTGGCAATATACCACCTTGCGCGATGTCTTCGGCCAGTTCCGCGCCGAATATGATATTGCCGAAAACGTGATGATCTATGCCGCCTTCGGCGCGCGCGACGGGTCGGAACAGGGTGTCTACAGCACGCCGACATTGCTCGATGCAACCACCGGCGATATCTCGGTCAGCAGTTCCTATATTCCGCGCACCGACAATAATGAGGCGGCGACGGCGGGATTGCGCGCCCGGTTTGAAACCGGCGGGGTTTCGAACGAGATCAATTTCGGCGGTTCGATAAACTGGCTGGTCAACCGCAATGCCTATGAGTTCTACACCGCCTCGCCCGAACTCAATAATCTCTACGATCCGATCGAGGTGACGCGGTCTTCCACCGTCTCCTTTACCGGTGGCAATCTGGACGATCCGTTCCCGGTCTCGCGCACTCGGCTCAAAAGCGCGTTCATCTCGGACACGATCGGTTTCTGGGACGACCGGGTGATGTTCACCGCTGGTGTGCGTCTGCAGGAGATTGGTTCGAAATCCTATTCTGCCTTCACCGAAGCGCTGACCGGCGAATATAAGGAACACGCCTGGACGCCGGTCTTCGGTCTGGTCGTCAAACCGGTCGAGGGGCTTTCCCTCTACGCCAACCGCGTCGAAGCGCTGGTGCAGGGCGCGAGCGCGCCCACCAGCGGTGCCAATCCTGCAGGCGGGAATCCGCTGCCGGTGAGCAATGCCGGAGAAATTCTCTCTCCCTATGTGTCCGAGCAATATGAGGTTGGCGGCAAGCTTTCGCTTGGTCCGGTAGACATGGCGCTGGCGCTGTTCCAGATCGACCGCGAGACGGCCATTCTCCGTATCGATCCGACGGATGCAACAATGCTCGAATTCGGTCCCTACGGGATCCAGCGCAATCGCGGTATCGAGTTCACCCTTTCCGGTGAAATCAGTGACGGACTGCGCCTGATCGCGGGCGGCTCGGTGATCGATGCCAAGTTGCGCCAGACACAAAACGGCGTCAACGAAGGCAATGATGCGGTAGGCGTCCCCGAATATCTGCTCAACGCCAATGTCGAATGGGATGTGCCGTTCGTACCGGCGCTGACGCTGACGGGCCGTGTTGTGCATACCGGCGAACAGCCTGCCGATATCGCCAATACGCTGGTTCTGGATGCCTGGACCCGGTTCGATATCGGAGCGCGCTATGTTGCGCTGCTTGGCGACAATCCGCTGACCTTGCGACTGAGCATCGATAATGTGGCCAACGAAGCCTATTGGGCATCGGCCTTCGATACGTTCCGTCCGGATCTGGCACTGGGCTCACCGCGCACGTTCAAGGCATCGGCAACAATCGAATTCTAAGAAATGGCCGACTCCCGCAGGGCAACCTGCGGGAGTCGGCAAGCCACTTTCCTGTTCCCCGAACATGAAAAAGCCCGGAGCAATCGCTTGCCCCGGGCTTTTTCCCATTCACCTGATCGGAAAGATCAGCTCGAATAATACATGTCATATTCAACCGGGCTCGGCGTGGTTTCCCAGCGGCTGACTTCTTCCCATTTCAGTTCGGCATAGGCTTCGATCTGGTCCTTGGTGAACACGTCGCCCTTGAGCAGGAACTCGTGATCGGCTTCCAATGCTTCCAGCGCTTCACGGAGCGAACCGCAAACCGTCGGCACTTCGGCCAGCTCTGCTGGTGGCAGATCATAGAGATTCTTGTCCATGGCTTCGCCCGGGTGGATCTTGTTCTCGATGCCGTCGAGACCCGCCATCAGCAATGCTGCCGACGAGAGATACGGGTTGGCGAGCGGATCGGGGAAGCGGAACTCTACGCGCTTCGCCTTGTCGCCTGCACCATATGGAATCCGGCAGGATGCGGAACGGTTGCGGCTCGAATAGGCGAGCAGCACCGGTGCTTCAAAACCGGGAACCAGACGCTTGTAGCTGTTGGTCGTCGGGTTGGAGAAAGCGTTGATCGCCTTTGCATGTTTGACGACGCCGCCGATATAGTGGAGGCACATTTCCGAGAGCCCCGCATATTCATTGCCGGCGAACAGCGGCTTGCCGTCTTTCCAGATCGACATATGCGTGTGCATGCCGCTGCCGTTATCATCCTTGATCGGCTTCGGCATGAAGGTTGCGGTCTTGCCATAGGCATGGGCAACCTGCTGCACGACATATTTGTAGACTTGCACGCGGTCGGCGGTTTCGGTCAGCGTACCGAAGGTGATGCCGAGTTCATGCTGGGCGGAGGCAACCTCGTGATGGTGCTTGTCCATCGGCAGGCCCATTTCCAGCATGGTCGCAACCATCTCGCCGCGAATATCCACGCAGCTGTCGACCGGAGCAACCGGGAAATAGCCGCCCTTGGCGCGGGGACGATGGCCCATGTTGCCGACATCATAATCGCGGCCGGTGTTGGTCGGCAGCTCGATATCGTCGATCTTGAAGCCGGAACGGTCATAGCCGGTTTCGAACTTCACATCGTCGAACATGAAAAATTCAGGTTCCGGTCCGACATAGATGGTGTCGCCGATACCGGTCGATTTCAGATAGGCTTCGGCGCGGACAGCGGTCGACCGCGGATCGCGATTGTACAGCGATCCGTCACCCGGTTCGACGATATTGCAGACCAGGATCATCATCGGCGTGGCGGAGAATGGGTCCATATAGACCGCATCGAGGTCGGGACGGAGGATCATGTCGGATTCATTGATCGCTTTCCAGCCCTCGATCGAGCTGCCGTCAAACATGAAGCCTTCTTCCAGCACATCTTCATCGATGACGCCTGCGCACATCGACAGATGCTGCCATTTGCCGCGTGGATCGGTGAAGCGAACATCGACCCATTCGACTTCCTCGTCCTTGATCATTTTGATAATATCAGATGCTGTATTGCCCATTTGTTAGTCCCTTGGTTTTGGTTTATTTGGGTGGTTGCGAAAAAAAAGATCAGATGGCGTCGTTGTCGCGCTCTCCGGTACGGATACGCAGCGCCGATTCGACCGGAATGACAAAAATCTTGCCGTCGCCGATGCGGCCGGTCTGGGCGGCTGCGGCAATTGCCTCGACCGTACGGTCGGCAAGACTGTCCTCGACGACGACTTCAAGCTTCACCTTGGGAAGGAAATCCACGACATATTCCGCGCCGCGATACAGCTCGGTATGGCCTTTCTGCCGGCCAAAACCTTTGGCTTCGGTCACGGTGATTCCGGAAACGCCGACTTCATGCAGCGCTTCTTTGACTTCATCCAGTTTGAATGGCTTGATTATCGCTTCAATCTTTTTCATTTTTTACGTCCCTGTGTACCTCTTCCTCGGCCAATCCTCATGCGCAGAGGAAAGGTGCCTGAGTCGGGCACAATTGCCCGATGCTATTCAATTACCATGCCAGAATCGATTCGCGAACAGAATCACCGGAATGCTTGAGTGTATTGCTAATAGCTAATCGACCCGCTGACAATGCCGCCCAAAAAACAGGCATTTACAACGGCAAATGACCATAATTTGGGCAGATTTTTTAGCAGCGGGATTGACTGAGACTCGTGGCACTCCTTTTTGCTAAACGTGTGGGACTTGGGCGGAGTTGAATACGGTTGATTTAACGTAGTTTCGCGTCATGCTTTGTCTTCGTTTTGGAGTAAGTATCGGATTTTGAGCTAGTCATGCACCTCACCTCAATCGAGAAAGCTAAAAGCCGCCTGCGTTCAGCAAAACGTGCTGTCAGCGCTATGGGTGCAACTGAAGATCCAAACACAATTGCTGACAATTGGGTCGACTTTCTGACAGCATGGAAGGGTGTCTACGAACAAGTCAAAAAAGCTTCAAAAACAACGCCGCAAGAAATGCAATGGTTTGGTGGAGTGTCTCGAGAGAAGAAAACCGATCCGCTGTTAAAGTATGTGTTTGAGGCGCGAAACGATGAAGAGCACGGCGTTGGCCGGTCAGCCCTTCCTCATGATGGTTTAGTCAAATTTCCAGCTAAGAGTTACGAAGTTTCCATCGCAAGTATGAGATTCGATCCGGAAACTCGCGAAATCACGCTTTACGGTCCGGACGGGAAACCAGTCTATGATCCAGTAAAACTATCAGGCCCTGGCGTTACTCTTGATCCGATAACAGCACGAGATGGTAGAGTTATTGACCCGCCTGAGTCTCACTTAGGGGAATCCATCAATCCGGACGTTTTGTCAGTTGCAACTGCTGCGCTTCACTATGCGGATAAACTAGTGATGGTAGCTGAGGCGATGCACACACCATAGCGACAAACACGCTCTGCACAGAACCTCGATGGCTGCTCTCAAGCCGAGAGCTATTTATGTAGTTCCGCTAGTTCTCGGCCTGATCATTTTTATCATCATACTGGTTCTGCAGTTACCTAGCGCCGGTCTAAAATCAAAGATTGCTTACTAACCTATGCATTTAGTTGTCCTAGTTTTGGCTAATAATTTCCTTGCGATCAGCGCGCCGTTGGAGCGGTCATCTCGGGCAGGTTTTCCTTCGTCCAGATCGACCGGTTGACGACATAGTGGCGGATATTTTCCACCTGCTCGTCTTTCAGCTGTGATCCGAAACCGACCATGCCATGCTGTTTCAGCGCTCCGCCGGTAACGACCGACGCCCAGGCTTCGGTGTCAGGCAGCACGCCGCTAACCCTAAGGTCAGGCGTGAAGCCATTGCCGATAGCGCTGTCGCCATGACAGACCAGGCAATTGCGCCCGTAAAGTCCCTTGCCGGCAGCAATCTGTTCCGGGGTTCCGGTTTGTACCGGCGGGTCCCAGATCACTTCGCCTTTTTCGGGCAGAGCAGGCAATTTGGCTTTGCCGCCCAGTTTCAGCACCACCAGCCGCGGAATATTGGGCAGCTGGCGAGTCACGCCACCGGCGACACCGGCGACCAGCGGAAAGGCACCACCCTTGCTGGTCAGGAATGCGACATATTGCTCGCCGTCGATCATATAGGTGGATGGCGCGCTGACGATGCCGGACTGCATCGGCAGGCTGAGCAATTCCGTACCCTTGTCCGCCGAATAAGCCTTGAAAAAGCCGGTGCTGGTGCCTTGGAACACCAGATTGCCGGCCGTCGTCATCGTGCCGCCATTCCAGGCTGCCGGATAGTCGACGCTCCATTCGACCTTGCCGGTTTTCGGGTTGAACGCGACCAGCTTGCCGGTGGTGGCGGCAACTGCCGCCTTGTAGACATCCTTGTCGTCCGGCAACTGGCCGATCGCCCAGCCGATCCCGACATTGAATCCCAGCCGTTCGCGTTTCTTGTCGATTTCCGAAACCGGCACTTCATAGCCCTGTGGGATTTGCTGGGCCGGGATATAGACGAGGCCGGTCTTCGGATTATAGCTCATCGGATGCCAGTTATGCGCACCCAGCGCGCCGGGGATGGCGACAAACGGCTCCTTGGTCTTGTAGAATCGGGCCGCCGGATTTTCGATCGGGCGACCAGTGGTCAGATCATAGCCGGTGGCCCAGTTGATTCCGTCGACAAAAGGCTCGGCGCTGATCAGCGTGCCATCGAGCCGGTCGATGACGAAGAAAAAGCCGTTTTTCGGTGCATGGTAAAGCACCTTCCGCATCTTGCCGTCGATCGGCATCTCGGCCTGGATGATATGCTGGGTCGCCGTATAGTCCCAGGTTTCCGCTGGTGTTTCCTGATAATGCCAGAGATATTTCCCGGTATCGGGATTGACCGCGACGATCGAGGAGAGGAACAGATTGTCGCCTTCGCCGCCCGAACGCAGGCCGTGATTCCAGGGGTTGCCGTTGCCGACGCCAAAATAGAGCTGGTCGAGATCCTCGTCATAGACGATGCTGTCCCAGACCGTGCCGCCGCCACCGGAAACTTTCCATTCGCCGTCGCCCCAGGTCTTGTTGGCCGCCTTGGCAAAAATTTCGTCGCTGGCTGCACCGTCCGCTTCGCCTTTCGGATTGGGCACGGTGTAAAAGCGCCATTTCAGATTGCCGTCGCGAATGTCATAGGCGGAGACATAACCGCGCACGCCGAATTCGGCGCCGCCATTGCCGATAATCACCATATTCTTGACGACCCGGGGTGCGCCGGTGATTGTGTAAGGCTTGCTGTTGTCAGTGGTCTGGGTTTCCCACAATCGCGCGCCGGTATTCCGGTCCAGCGCGATCAGGCGCCCGTCAATGGTGCCGAAAAACAGCTTGCCGCGGTTGATCGCTACCCCGCGATTGACCACGTCGCAACAGGCATCGACCGCTTTCTCGCCAGCCACGCCGGGATCATAGGACCAGAGTTCCTCGCCGGTCTTGGCATCATAGGCAAAAACCTTTGACCAGGCGGTCGAGATATAGAGCTTGCCGTCCACTTCAACCGGGGTCGCTTCCTGACCACGGGCATCGGGCAGGTCCTGGAACCAGGCGACACCAAGTTCGCCGACATTGCTTTCGTTGATCTGGTCGAGCGGGCTGTGGCGCTGTTCCTTGGCGTCAAAGCCGATATTGCTCCAGTCCGCGTTCATGACCGCATCGGTCGTACCCGGTTCGCTGGTCTGGCTTTGGCAAGCCGCCAGCATCAATGGCATCAACAATATCCCCAGCCTGCGCATTACCCGTCTCCTAAAAAACCGCCGGACGGTCTGCCGCCCGTGCAATTTAACTGACTAGCTAAACTCTGGGCGGATGGTCAAGGATTATAGGTCTGGGATCGGCTATTCGTGCATATCCTGAAGCGGCGCCCGGTTCTGCGATCTGCCGCTCCGGCTAGTCGTGGCTGCTTTGCAACCGCAGTTCCATGCCCGTTCCTTCGGCGTGCCAATGGATCGATGCACCGAGCGACGTGGCCAGCGAACTGATGACGCGGGTTCCCAGCCCGGACGCGGACGCCGCACGCTCCGCATCCTGCCGGCTTGCCGAACCATTGTCCTTGCAGACAATCGACCATCGATCACCCTCTGTCGAAATCACGAATTCGATCTTGCCACCATCAGAGGTAAGACCGTGCTTGACGCTGTTCGACACGAATTCATTGACGATCAGCAGCAGGCCGTTGGCGAGATGCGGGGTTGCATGATCGCCGCTCACCGAGGCCGTAAGCGCAATGCCGTCGGGCAACAATTGTTCGAGGTCAAGGCACACGCGTCGGAACAGCGAGGCGAGGTCGACCAATTGTCCCTGTTCCAGATCGTGCAGCTCGGCGTGCAGCGAGGAGAGCGACCGGATTCTCAGGCTTGCATCTTCAAGCGCCAGCCGCACTTTCTCGTCCGGCGCGGCCCGCGCCTTCATCGCGAACAGCGAGCCGATCGAGGCCAGCGAATTTTTCACCCGATGGTCGATTTCGCGGCGCAGCACCTGTTCTCTTTCGAGCGCCTGACGCAGGTCCAGTTCCCGCATCACCTGCTGCGAAAGTATCCTGATCACCTTGCGTTGCTGGTCGCTCAGCATGCGCGGCTTGGTGTCGAGTACGCACAGCGTGCCCAGCGGCAGGCCGTTGGCGGCTTTCAGGACCGCTCCGGCGTAGAAGCGAAAGCCGTCTTCGCTGGTGCACAGCGGGTTGTCGGCCATCCGCTCGTCGGCCAGCGTATCGGGTATCTCGACGAAATCGCCCTGCAGGATGACATGGCCGCACAGGCTGGTTTCGATCGGCGTCGATCGCACGCCCAGCCCGACCTCGGCCTTGAACCACTGCCGACCTTCGTCGATGAAATTGACCACCGAAACCGGCGCATCGCACAATTGCGCGGTCAGTTCGACGATCTCGTCAAACGCCCGTTCGCGGTCGGTGTCCAATATGCCATAGCGGCGCAGTTCGCGGAGGCGCTCGGCCTCTTGGGGGTGGAGTTGGGGCTTCATTTCATGCTGATAGCACAAGAAATAGAAGAAGGAAGAGGCTCCGGCACCGCTTTTCATCAAGTCGGCGTTTCGGCTGGATGGCATCCGGAGCCCCTGGTGATGGCCAGCATAATATCGGCGGTCCGCACGATCCCCTCCGCAACGGCTCGCCGCAGGACCCGCTCGGACTGCCCGCAGAAAGGGCGGATATGGCCGACATGTTCATCCCGGAGTCAGGGTCGGCCGGTCAGTCCGGCGACGACTTGTTCACAGGCGGTGCCAGTGCCGCTCCGATCGTGCCGCAAACCGAAAGGAAGATTGACAGGCGGCATCCCATCATCACAGGTCCGGCCACATGAAGCACGGCAGCGCCGACAGGGCCGACAGGGCCGGAAAATTGACTTAAGGAGACAAATAATGAGCAACATTTTCAACATCAGAAAGGCAGGCCTCCTGCTTGCCACGGCGGCTATATTGACGCCGGTCAGCATATCCGCGCAACAATATGACAAAGAAGATATCATCGTATCGGGACAGCAGGAAGCACAAGCGGCCGATCTCGCCATGGATCTGTCTCAAGCGCCCAAAGGCCCGGAGATCGAAGGCATTATTTCCGCCCGCAGCGCCGACCGTCTGCAGGTTACCGCCGACGATGGCACCAGAACGATCATCGCCTTCACCGACGCTACCGAGATAAAGGCCAGCAAGGGCCTGTTCGGCCTCGCCCGGAAGAGCCTCGCCACGGACGCGCTGCTCAACGGCCTGCCGGTCAGTGTCGACACAGTACAGCTTGGCGACGAGCTGGTGGCAAGCCGGATCAATCTCCGCAGCAGCGATCTCAAGACCGCCAACATGATTCACAATGGCACCGCCCAGGGCTTTGCCGAACAGACGGCCGCGACCGAGGCGCTGCGCAGCCGCGTCAGCGACATCGACCAGTATAATGTCAAGGGCACGACCAATGTCCATTTCGACACCGGCAAGGCGAAACTGTCCGAACGCGGCAAGGCCGATCTGTGCGCCACCGCCGAGGCCGCCGATGAAATGAACAATGCCCTGATCCTGGTCGTCGGCTATACCGATTCAACCGGCGATTATGAATATAATCAGCAGCTCAGCGAAAAGCGCGCCAGCCGCGTGGTCAATTATATCCAGCAGAATTGCGGCTGGAAACCCTATCGCATGCTGACCCCCACCGGCATGTCCGAAGCCGATCCAATGGCGAGCAACGACACCGCCAGCGGCAAGGCCCAGAACCGCCGCGTTGCGGTCAATATCCTGGTCAGCAAGGGCCTCGACGGGCTCTAGGCCACGGAATGAAGCGGGGCGGGTATAGCGCCCGCCCCGCCGTTTTTGCCCACACGAGCGGAGCCACGGCTCCCGCATGAACGTCTTTACAATCTGCCTCTGCACCAATAGTATGACGCTCCGTCTGCAAGGAGCTTGACCATGGCCACCGTCCGCAAAACCATCACCCTGAGCGCAAGTCAGGACGCGTGGATAAAATCGCAGATCGCGCGCGGTGCCTTTAACAATGACAGCGAATATATTCGCGATCTGGTCAAGCGCGACCAGTCGCAGCAGGACCGGCTCACCACGTTGCGCGAAGCGATAGCCGAAGGACTGGACAGCGGCGCCAGCGATCAGTCGCTGGACAATATATGGAACGCAGCCGAACAGCGTCACCGCGCCCGGGATGCCTGAACTGCATCTAAGCAGGCAGGCCGCAAGTGATCTGGCCGAAATAGCCGATTACACCATAAACGAATTCGGCATCGATCAGGCGCGGCTTTATCGGGACCAGCTTCGCGGCTGTTTCCTGTCCCAGCTCGACAATCCGCAGCTTGGCCGCAGCGCGGAAGACGTGTCGCCGGGATTGCGCCGCATCCGCCAGCAAGCGCATGTTGTCTTTTACAAATATGCGCAGAACGAATTGCTTATAGTCCGCGTCCTGCATCAAGGCATGGATTTCGAGCGGCATCTCTGAACAGGACCGCTATTAATCACCCTGCACGAGGAACGTCATTGCGAGGAGCCGAAGGCGACGCGGCAATCCAGAGCGTCTTGCCACCATCGCCGGTGCGTGCCGCTCTGGATTGCGTCGCTGCGCTCGCAACGACGTAAGGGCATCCAGATTTTACCCTGACTGCGTGGGAAGGAAAACAATCTCGCCCATAGCAAATTCGCCACCACACCGAAACCCCGGCCAGCGGATCAGCGCTGTTTTCTGGTCGTCGCCGCGTTGAAGTCGGGGTCCTTTTTCGCCACCCAGTTGACAAATTTGCGCACCACCGGATCGGCGAGCAGCGCGTCGACGTCCATGCCGTGGCGCTGCAATTCGCTATTGGTGAAATGGGTGATGATGGTCTGCTGGCAGATCGGATGCATCGGCACAGTATCGCGCCCGCCCCGGCTTTTCGGCACCGGATGATGCCAGACGATGGTCTTGCCGGTCGGCCGCCCGCAGAGCCAGCAATCCGGCACCTCCGCCGGAAAGTCCTCCTCCTGTGGCAGATCCTGCCAGCCACCATGTTTCGAATGTTTGCGGGCCATATTTTGGGGTCTCGGTTGGTGGAGGGTGAGGGGGGCTGCTTAGGCAGATGTGGAGGGGATTGCCAGATAAAGCTATTTGGCGCGCGGACCGGCGTGATCGATTGGGGTTGTGGAATGCTGTGGTGGATTTGCCGGGCTAGTGCAATGAATTGTCATCGTAAATTGCAGCGTGACGACCATGAGTTGGAAACACCTCTCCGGAGGGGATGCTGTTGTTATGATGTTTCCGTTCCGAAAAGCGGCTGTTCTGTTAACTGTCTCTGGCCAAAACCATCCCGCCCTGTACCAGAATTGCTCCCATCCCGAACATCAGTATCAGCAACCAGATCAATCCGCCGATGAAGGGGATCATGCCCAGCGCCAGGATCAGGAGTATCGCCATCGCTGACCAGAGCAGGCGGGCTCCCGTGGTTGGCAGCGGCGCATCATCTGCCGGCTTCCTGATGATCCGGCGGCCCTGCATGCCGATAAAATAGGCCGATGCAGCAACCCCGACCGGCGTGAAGGCAAACAGCATCGCCGCGATCAGCATCGCCAGTGGTGCGCCGACGATTGTTACAAAAAGCATGAACAGGGTGAACGGTAGGACGAATGTCGCTAGAAACCCTACGCCCAGCGACAACAGGGGCTTCTGCCTGATCAACTGCGCGGACTTGTTCATTAGTCCCGGCAATATCAAGGCAATGACCACCACCAGCAGCATGATACCCAGCACCGCGGCTATCGCAAAGCCGGCAAAAAATGCCGCGCTGCCTTTGCCCCAGCGTTCGAAATCATCATGTTCGTTCGCGGGCAATATGCTGCGAGTTCCGACAATGACAGCGCCGGGGGAAATCTCGATTTCTTCGCCGCGATATTGCAGGTCGCCGCCGAGTCGCGCCTTCGGGCCGAGCTCGATCTTGTCGCCCATTAGCTTGACATTGCCCTCAACGGCCGAATTCAGGATGATCCGGCTGGCCGCGACCCTGAGCTCTTTCTGGATCGGTGCATTGATCGTCACTTCCCCGCCGGAAACAATCGCGGAGCCGGCTACCTGCAATGCGGGATGCAGCGTCACCATCCCGCCCGCTGCGAGCACATCGTCGTTCACCGAACCGCTGCGCAGGTCCAGATCCCCGCCTGCCGCGATGATATCGTCCACCTTGATGTCCCTGATATCAACTTCGCCGCCGGCCAGGATCAGATGATCGGCGGTCGTCGCATCGACCCGGATAGTGTCGCCCGCTGCAAATATGTCATCGTCCGAACTGGCCTTGATCCTGATCTCGTTGCCGGCAAAGAAGGCCATGTCGAGAAGGCTGGCTTCGGCTCTTACCATTTCTCCGGTCTCGGATGTAATCTGGGACACGGCACGCGTCGTCAAAAACATGGCCAACAGAACAAGGGCGATCGCCAATATGGTCTTGAACAGCAATCCATATCTGATGGTCATGACGGCTTCCTTCCGATTTCCCATCAGGGCGTTCGTGCAATATCAGCCCCGACGGACACTATTGTGGAACGACAGGCCGAAGCCCGTCGCCGTTTCGCAATTCCGGAAGCTATGAAAGGGACCGCAGGTTGACCAGTCCGGTAATCTACCTAGCGGAAGGGATCTTCGATTCTGGATGCCGCTCTGTCACGAATTATTGTGGCAGCTGGAGAATTCATAGCGTGGCCCCGCCGAATTTTCAGTTGCATTTAGGACGGCATTGCCGTACAAATCCTGCATGGATAAAGCGCCGGTCCATACCGTCGTCGCAACGCTCGCTTTTCAGAAGAGGGCCAAGGCCCTCGGGGTTAGTGAGGCTGAACTTAATGCGATCTACGATTTGTATCAGTCCAATCCCGGCTTCGGCAAGGTCGAGCCCCGCACCGGCGGTTTGCGCAAGGGGCGCGTCGCGAAGGCGGCGACGGGAAAGAGTGGCGGCTATCGGGTGTTCAGTTTTTTCGCTGACGCTGCCAATCCGGTGTTCCTGCTCTGGATGATCGACAAGACCGACGATGACAGTCTGACCGGCGAACAGAAAAATGCTTTCAAGGCAGCCCTTGCAAAGCTCAAGAAGGAATTGAGAAAATGAAGGACGAAGATTTCATCGGCATCATGAACGGTATCGAAGATGCGACGGCCTTTGTGCAGGGCAAGCATTCTCGCGCACAAGTGGTGGCTGGGCCGGATATCAAGGCGCTGAGAAAGCGTATCAAGATGACCCAGGCGGTGTTTGCAAAAACCTATCGCCTGCCACTCGGAACGGTCAAGGACTGGGAGCAGGGAAGGCGTCAGCCCGATGCTCCGGCGCGCGCCTTGCTCGCCGTGATCGAAGATGATCCCGAGGCGGTGCAAAAGGCGCTGGCAGCAAGCTGATTACCCCCACTCAATAAGGCGGGCAATCCAGCCCAGCCGCACTCTTCGTAAATATCTCGTTCCCGTCCTCGGTAATCCCGATACTATGCTCGAACTGCGCGGTCAGTGACCGGTCGCGGGTGACGGCTGTCCAGCCGTCATCCAGCATCTTGCAGGCATATTTGCCGATATTGATCATCGGCTCGATGGTGAAGAACATGCCGGGGCGCAGTTCCGGGCCGGTGCCGGGGCGGCCGGCGTGGACGACTTCGGGGGCGTCGTGGAACATCTGGCCCAGACCATGGCCGCAGAAATCGCGGACCACCGAATAGCGATTGGCTTCGGCGTGGCTCTGGATCGCGTGGGCGACATCGCCCATCCGGTTGCCCGGTTTCGCCTGCTCGATGCCCAGCATCAGACATTCATAGGTGACCTGGACCAGCTTGCTCGCCTTGATCGGGGTCTTGCCGACCAGATACATGCGACTGGTATCGCCGTGCCAGCCATCGACGATCACGGTGACGTCGATATTGACGATATCGCCCTCGGCGAGCTTCTTGTCGCCGGGGATGCCGTGGCAGACGACATGGTTGATCGAGGTGCAGCAGCTGTGGGTGAAACCGCGATAGCCAAGCGTTGCCGGGACCGCGCCAGCGGCAAAAGCCTGCTGCCGGACCATATCGTCGAGCGCGCCGGTGGTCACGCCGGGGACGACATGCGGCACCAGCGAGTCAAGTATCTCGGCGGCCAGCCGGCCGGCCTTGCGCATGCCTGCAAAGCCTTCCGGCCCGTGCAATTTGATCGCGCCGGTGCGGGAGGATGGAGTGGTGTCTTCTACGGTCATATAGTCTGTCATGCCGCCTATATAACGATGGAATCGTCAATATGCGAGACCTGCCGCGCATATGTTTGCGGTTATTTAATATAAATTTGCTAAGTGGCAGTCTTTGAAGGGCCCGTCGAAGCCATGCTGACGAAGTTGAAGATAATCCTGATACTGGCTGCCTTGCTGCTCGGCTCGGCGCAGACGGTCGTGCGGTTTGAATCGCTGATCACGCCGGAACTGCAGCCGCTCAGCCTGATCGCTTACACGGTGCTGCTCGGCCTCTGTCTGGTCGGCATTTTCAGCGCCGCCTTCATTCCGGTCGCGGCCATCCGCTGGAGCTTCGCGCTGCTCATATCGCTGGCCGGGATCATGGTCGAAACCTACCAGAGCTCGGTCGCGGACGATATGCCCTATGACGCCTTCATCAGCATGATCAATGCATCCGGGTCGCTGCACGAGGCCTGGGGCCAATATGCCGGCGCGATCATGATTGGCGGGGTGCAGGCGCTGTTGCTGTTTTTCGGCATCGGACTGAGCATCCACCATGTCACCAAAAAACACAGCAAGAAGCTGATCGCCGCGCCGCTGCTGATCCTGTTCGTGCTGGCCGGGGTCCTGTTCATCCGGGGCGGCGATGGCGCGCGCGGCCTGCCGGCGAGCTATACCGGCGCCGCCTATGCGATGCTCTACGGCTATGAGCGCTCCACCGAAGTCATCGCGCCGCGCGAACCGGTGAGGCTGCCGGTGGTCACGCCGCGGAACGGCGATGGCGATATCGTGATGCTGGTCGATGAAAGCATCTCCGGCCAATATCTCGATATCAACAGCGACCGGGGCGTTTACAGCGGCCTGATGGCACCGAAAAACGGCGTCACCGCGCATAATTTCGGGCTGGCGTCGTCGATCGCCCATTGCAGCGCAGCGGTCAACATGACCTTGCGCCACGGCGGCACGCGGGACGATTATGTCCGGATCAACGGCAGCATGCCGTCGATCTGGGCCTATGCCAAAAGGGCAGGGATGGAGACCGTCTATATCGACGTGCCCCGGACCAACCGGATATTCAACAATCTGATGAACGAGTCCGAAATGAAGGACGTCGACCAGTGGATCGAGTTTGACGATGTCCCGATCCAGCGCCGCGACCATGCCGCCGCCGATACGCTGGCCGGATTCCTGAATGACGGCAAAAGACAGTTCATCTATCTGCAGAAGATCGGCGCGCATTTTCCGATCCACGACAAATATCCGGATGAATATATGCGCTACAGGCCGGCGCTGCCGCGCGGCCGGTTTCTCAACATTTCCGATACCGGCGACCGCGCTGGTTTTTCCGGTTCCCGGATGAGCTGGGTCACCTATCGCAACGCCTATCGCAACACCTTGATATGGAATGTCGGTGCTTTCTTCGACCGGCTGCTGGGCCAGGCCGATCTGGCGGGCTCGACGATCATCTACACCTCCGACCACGGCCAGAATCTGCACGAGCGCGGCGGCACCGGTGTCGTCACCCATTGCTCGCCCGATCCCAAGCCGGAAGAGGGGCTGGTGCCGCTGGTCGTGCTCGATAGGCCGCAAGCCGCCGGCCAGCCCGGCGCGATCGACTGGGACGCGGCCATCGCCAAGGGCAGAAACCGGTCCAGCCATTTCCAGATATTCCCGACCGTGCTGGAGATGATGGGCTATGAACCGAAAGCGGTGCAGGCCATTTACGGCGCTGATCTGCTGACCGCCAACACCGCGCCATTCGGCTTCAATTACCAGTTCAACGCCCGCCTCGGCCGCGCGCCCAGCTGGAAAGAGATCAGGCTCGACGAAATCGCCTGGCCCCCGGCCAGCGATTTCCAGCCTCCGGCCAAGCCGGGGCCGAAGCAAAAGATCGCGGTGCGATAAGCTTCTCTCCCCATTGCAGAAATATGTTTTATCGCTGTATAGGCATGGCATGAGCAAAGAAAAAATCTGGACCGCCGCGCTGATCGTGATCGGCGACGAAATCCTCTCCGGCCGCACCCAGGACAAGAATATCGCGCAGGTCGCCAGCTGGCTCAACGTCCAGGGCATTCGCCTCGCCGAGGTCCGCGTGGTCGCCGACGACATGGACCATATTGCCGAAGCGGTGAACATATTGCGCGCCCGCAACGACTATCTGTTCACCACCGGCGGCATCGGCCCGACCCATGACGATATTACCGTCGACGCGATATCCAGGGCGCTCGGCGTCGATGTCGTGATCCACCCCGCGGCCCGCGCCATCCTCGAGAAATATTACGCCACCCGCGGCGGCCTCAACGAGGGCCGGCTGCGCATGGCCCGCGTGCCCGAAGGCGCCGAGCTGATCGAGAACCGCATGTCCGGCGCGCCCGGCATCCGCATCGCCAATCTGTTCCTGATGGCCGGCGTCCCCCATATCACCGCCGGCATGCTCGACGCGCTCACCGGCACGCTCGAGGGCGGTGCGCCACTGCTCAGCGTCACGCTCGGCGCCTGGGCCCCGGAAAGCGAGATTGCCGAAGTGCTGCGCGCGGCGGAAAAGGCCCACGACAGCTGCGTCATCGGCAGCTACCCCTTCTTCCGCGACGGCACCGTCGGCGCCAATTTCGTCGTCCGCTCGACCGAGCCGCACGAACTGGAGACGTGCCGCGCCGCGCTGAAGGCCGGGCTCGAGGAAGCCGGCTACGAGGTTACGGATGGCGGGATTTAGCGCGGGCTTTGCGCGGACTGACCGAGCTGCCGTTCGCACTGAGCCTGTCGAAGTGCACCTATCGGGGTGAGTTGTCCTTCGACAGGCTCAGGACGAACGGTGTGGCCACCCCAACCTCGTCATCCTGAACTCGGCTACCTTGCGGTGGCCTTCGGCTCAGGACCCCTTGAGATTGCGCGCTGCCGATGGAGGTCCTGAAACAAGTTCAGGATGACGAGTGCGCCCTAATCCGTTCGTGTCGAGCGAAGTCGAGACACCCTAGCGCGCCCAGCCGCCTCTCGACTTCGCTCGAGACGAACGGCATCCCCCCTATGTAACATCCCGGATAGCCCGCCCCGCCCATTTCCCCGAAACAGCGGCGAAACCGCAAGGAGATGATCATGCCCAGCCTTCCCTTTGACGATGCCGAGATCGAGCAGATGATCCTGCGGCTCAACGCGGTCATGGCCAAGGAAGAGACCGATATCCCCAATCCCGGCGGCAACGCCCCCGACGACGAGGTCGCCGCGATGCTGCAGGAGACCCGCGGCGATCTCAGCCGCGACGAGCTCAGCCAGGAAATCGAGAGCATGAACGACGAGCAGCAGGATGCGCTGGTCGCCCTGTTCTGGATCGGCCGCGGCGATTCAGAGCCGGAAGAATGGGAAGCCACCAAGATACTCGCCCGCGAGCAGCATGTCGGCCCGGTCAGCAATTATCTGCTCGGCCAGCCGGAAGTCGGCGAATTTCTCGCCGAGGGTCTGGACAAGATGCTGCAATTTGGCGTGGATTGACGGGGCGGCGGGACACGCTGTGCTCCGCACTTGATGCGGAGCCCCGCGCGTTCAGGAACCACCGGTGCCCGCGGCCAGAGTTCCGCGTCAAGCGCGGAGCACATGGAGTTAAACACAACTTCGTCATCCTCAGCCACCACAACTCGTCATCCTGAACTAGTTTCAGGACCCCTTGAGATTGCGCTCTGCCGCCCGAGGTCCTGTGCCGAAGGCCACCGCAAGGTAAACGAGTTCAGGATGACGAGGGAACGCACCCCACACCCCGTTCGTCCTGAGCTTGTCGAAGGACACTTCTCGTCAACAGACGCACTTCGACAAGCTCAGTGCGAACGGTTTACGGCAGTCGGAGTCTTTTTGACGCTGGTCCAGGAGGCAATCAAGGCCGTGCCGGGCATATTCCGCCATCAGGACCGGGAGATTTGACCAATGACCGCAAGAATATTCCTCGCCGCCTATCTGCTGTCGGTCTTCCTTGCCGATATCACGCTCCAGTGGATCGGCAGGATGCACTACCCCAAATCCTGGGATCTGCTTTTGGCCTTCTACGGATTTCCGCAGATGGTGGTGGCTGGCCTGCTGCAGCGATATTTGGAAAGCCCGCTGCTAAGCAGCTTCGTGGCGCTGATAGCGATAGCGGCGCTGGTTGTGCTTCTGTCTTATGCTTATCGGAAATTTGGTCGGGGATTGTTGCAGCGGTCACCGTAATTGTAAGCGAGTCATGAAGGTAGTTCACCGGCGAAGGCCGGTGCCCAGAACAGTCCTGTCCGATCGGCAATTAGTGCATTTAGTAAACTGTCACCGTAATCCCAGTCCGGTTTGTTTTAGCTGTGTAGAACGGTGTATCAGAGGGGGGAGTTTGTAGAAACTGGGATAATTCTGTTGTGGCTGTCTAAAACATGTACAAAAAGAGCAATGTATATTGAGGATGCAAAAATTGTTTAGAGAAATTGAAAATTTAGATCAGATTATACTGATATTGAAATTTGTTGGAGCATCGCTAGCGATATTATTGGTCACGGGACGTATTGCCTACTATTTAGGTATGCTGAAAGGTTCATTAAGAGCTAGGAGGCTCGAAAAAGAACTTTCGGAATCTCCCTTTGAGGGGCCATTTTCCGATAAAGTATTGAAGTCAGCTGTTCGGAATTATATTCAACCAGATTGCTCGCCTACTGATCCATCGCATGAATCAGATCTTCGTTATACTGTAGATATTCGAGAACAGCTATTCAGTGTCGTTGACAGATATGTTCAGAACGATGGGCGGCGAAAACACCTAATGATTTTGGCAGATTCCGGGATGGGTAAGACCTCGTTCTGCTTAAATTATTTCCATTATTATCGCAAAACAGGAAAGCATCATGTGGCCCTGATCAATCTTTCTAACGGGGACGATATTAGCAGATTGGGTTTAATCAAAAACCAAAATAAAACCGTTTTGATCTTGGATGGCCTTGATGAGGACGCGAAGGTTCTAGAAGACTTTAACGGACGAATGACCGAAATTCTAATGAAATCAAAGGATTTCATGATGGTTATCATTACATGTCGATCGCAATTTTTTCAGCATAAAGACCAGATACCGGTCGATACTGGGGTGTCCTTATTTACGCCTAGAAAGGCGGGCGAAGACAGAAACTTCAAAATATATCATATGTATCTGATGCCGTTCAATGAACGGCAAGTCGATCAGTATATTTCTCACCACTTTCCTCGCTATAATTTTTTTAATTATCGAAACCGGGCGAAGTCGTTCGATATGATCGATAAGGTTCCGGAGCTAACAGTAAGGCCAATGCTATTGGAATTGCTACCCGATCTCGTAAAAGAAAAATCGGTCATGAAAGAGCTCTTTGAACTATATCGATATATGATCGATAAATGGTTGGAGAGAGAGAAGTCGTGGATACCAAAAGAAATTTTATTCGGTGTTTCGGTGCAGCTCTCCGTGTACATATATGGCAAGCAGCTTGCAGGTGAAGGTGATCGAGTTACACTTGATGAGTTGCACGTGATAGCCGCAGATCACGGTGTCGATACTGATTACTGGCGTCAGTTATCGGGCAGGTCATTATTGAACCGGGATGGAGATGGGAAGTTCAAATTTTCTCACCGGTCAATAATGGAATTTTTCTTCGTACAAGCGGCCATACAAGGAAATACCGAGTGCTTTCAAATCGGTTGGACAGATTTGATGCGAGAGTTATTCGTGAGCTGGGGACACACTGATAGAGACCTTGAAAGTATTGAACAGGCACGTGCGATTCTTAGATCTAATTTGTCACAAACGGGCCTTATACCTTTGTCGGAACCTCCGGTAGGCCCTGGTTTTGTTACAAATAAGGATTTGGATGCTTTGTCGTCTTCGACCGGCCCGGCTATTGGATTGCGTCGATCAATCAGCCCTTCATGGCGATTGGATAGTCTATTGATCTCAACGGAATTTGATCAAACCAAAGTCTTTGATATCGAGTATGACTTAGAATGGTCTATACCCAGAATCGATGTTAGTGAAGTGGATGGAGTTGAAATTAACAACATTAGAAAAGTATCCGACCTACAAAGATTGGAAAATGGTGATTATGAATTCCGGTATCCATCTTACGCTGAATTCATAACGTTAGTTCGGGCGTTAAGTGCCGCGGGAAAGATTGATATTTTGAGCAAGCGGGTATTATACTACCTTGGCGATAAATGGGGTGATAGAGAGCATATGTTGGTTGCTCTACAACCTGGGAACGTGGCTCCAGAAATGATGCGACAGATAGATGTAGATAGATCGGTGGAGGGAACCGATCAGCAAGTCAGCACTTACCTCGCTAGTGTTTATGTCAATCCAGCCGCATTCAATGGTGTGAAAGCAGTCGGTATCCGAGTGAAGGTTGAAGCTCAGTTGTCCCTCGCTGTGTAAATCGGGTTTCAGTCCGTCAGCACGCGGAGGGATTAACGTCCGCGTTCGCTTCCAGTGAATGCCGACGCTAGCAATCGTCTAACCAGGTAAGTAATTGAGCCGATGCTATTTTGTTAATTGCTATTCGTGGTAATGCTTTGGGGCGTGTTCCCCTTAGCCCCCGTCGTTGTTTTCAAAATCGTGAAAGAGGTTCAAGATGACGAATGGACGTTGTCCGACGGCGGCTAGGTCAAACTAAGGTCCAAAAAATCGATTTGAGGCGATGGACCGCAATCGAAGATTGTCTAGTAAAGTGGATTGTCCACATTGCGGGATTATCATCCATAAGCTAAAGCCCACCCGAACAACCGAATCCCACCTCCGCCACGGCCCCAACCGGCAAGGCACTCCCCGTAGTGTGGGTTTCAAAAATATAGAAACGAAAGGCCACACTCCACCATGACAACCACCGGCAAAGACTCACTCGGCACCCGCTCGACGATGACCGTCAACGGCACCGAATATAGCTATTACTCCCTCGCAAAAGCGGCGGAAAAGCTCGGCAATATCGACAAGCTGCCGTACACGCTCAAAGTGCTGCTGGAGAATATGCTGCGGTTCGAGGATGGCGGCTTTACCGTGGACGCGAAGGACGCGCAGGCGGTGGTTGACTGGCAGAAGGAAGCCAAGAGCGCAGCGGAAATTCAATATCGTCCGGCCCGCGTGCTGATGCAGGATTTCACCGGCGTTCCCGCCGTGGTCGATCTCGCGGCGATGCGCGACGGGATCAAGGCGCTGGGCGGCAATGCCGAGCAGATCAACCCGCAGGTGCCGGTGCATCTGGTCATCGATCACTCGGTGATGGTCGACGAATTCGGCACGCCGCAAGCCTTCGAACATAATGTCGAGCTGGAATATCAGCGCAATATGGAGCGTTACGAATTTCTCAAATGGGGCAGCAAGGCATTTGACAATTTCTCCGTTGTGCCGCCGGGAACCGGCATCTGCCATCAGGTGAACCTGGAAAATATCGCCAAGGCGGTCTGGTCGTCGAAGGACGCCGAGGGCAATATGGTCGCCTATCCCGACACTTGCGTCGGCACCGACAGCCATACGACGATGATCAACGGTCTCGGCGTGCTCGGCTGGGGCGTGGGCGGGATCGAGGCGGAAGCCGCGATGCTCGGCCAGCCGGTATCGATGCTGATCCCCGAAGTGGTCGGCTTCAAATTGTCCGGCAAGCTGGCCGAGGGCATTACCGCGACCGATCTGGTGCTGACCTGCGTGCAGATGCTGCGCCATGTCGGTGTGGTCGGCAGCTTTGTCGAATTTTACGGTCCCGGCCTGAAGGAACTGTCGCTCGCCGATCGCGCGACCATCGCCAATATGGCGCCGGAATATGGCGCGACCTGCGGCTATTTCCCGATCGACGAAAAGACACTCGAATATCTCGAACTCACCGGCCGCAGCGCGCAGGATATCGCGCTGACCGAAGCTTATGCGCGGGAGCAGGGCTTCTGGCGCTATGACGAGACGACCAAGGACGCGATCTACACCAAGACGCTGGAACTCGACATCAGCACCGTGGTGCCGTCGCTCTCCGGACCGAAACTGCCGCAGCAGCGCGTGTCGATGGCCGAGCTGGACGAAGAGTTCAACCGCGACCTCAAGAAGGTCTTCGGCGTCGATGATGACGGCAAGCGGGTGGACGTCGACGGCAGCGACCAGGGCTTTGCCCATGGCGATGTCGCGATTGCCGCGATCACCAGCTGCACCAACACCTCCAACCCGACGGTGCTGATCGCCGCCGGTCTGGTCGCGCGCAAGGCGCGGGAACGCGGGCTGCAGCGCAAGCCATGGGTCAAGAGCTCGCTGGCGCCGGGATCGCAGGTGGTCACCGACTATCTCGACAAGGCGGGATTGTCCGAGGATCTCGACTATCTCGGATTCAACCTGGTCGGCTATGGCTGCACCACCTGTATCGGTAATAGTGGGCCACTGCCGGCGCCGATTTCCAAGGCGATCAACGAAAATGATCTGGTTGCCGCGTCGGTGCTGTCGGGCAACCGCAACTTTGAAGGCCGCGTGTCGCAAGACGTGCGCGCCAACTATCTCGCTTCGCCGCCGCTGGTTGTCGCTTATGCGCTGAAGGGCACGGTCCGCGAGGATATGTATGAAACGCCGATCGGGCAGGGCAGCGACGGCACCGACGTCTATCTGAAGGACATCTGGCCGACCAACGCCGAAGTGACCGACATGGTCAACAGCTTCGTCAACCGCGAAATGTTCGAAAGCCGCTATGCCAATGTCTATGACGGCGACGAGCAGTGGCGTGCGATCGACGTCACCGGCGGCGACACCTATCAGTGGCGCGCCGGCTCGACCTATGTTGCCAACCCGCCCTATTTTGACGGCATGACGATGACGCCGGAGCCGATCAGCGACATCATCGAGGCGAAGACGCTGGCGCTGCTGGGTGACAGCATTACGACCGACCACATCTCGCCAGCAGGCGCGATCAAGGAGGACAGCCCTGCCGGAGAATATCTGAAAAATCATCAGGTTAGCAAGCAGGACTTCAACAGCTACGGCTCCCGCCGCGGCAACCACGAAGTCATGATGCGCGGCACATTTGCGAATATTCGTATCAAGAACGAAATGGCCGACGGTAAAGAAGGCGGTTACACCAAATATAATGGCCAGATCATGCCGATCTACGACGCCGCAATGAAGCACAAGGCCGACGGCACCCCATTGGTCGTCATCGGTGGCGAGCAATATGGCACCGGCTCCTCCCGCGACTGGGCGGCAAAGGGCACCAACCTGCTCGGCGTCCGCGCTGTCATCGTCGAAAGCTACGAGCGGATCCACCGTTCGAACCTCGTCGGCATGGGCGTTCTGCCACTGCAGTTCGGCGAAGGCACCGATCGCGAGATCCTCAGCCTCGACGGCAGCGAAAGCTTCACCATCAAGGGTGTAGCCACGCTGAAACCGCTGCAGGAAGTCGAAGTCGAAATGACCCGCGCCGACGGCACGACCTCGACCTTCAAGACGATCTGCCGGATCGATACCGCCAATGAAATGGAATATTTCCTCAACGGCGGCATCCTGCAATATGTGTTGCGGAACCTCGCGAAAGGCTAGAACGCCACGCCAAATTGTGCATAGTCGGGGCATAGGAGAGAGACTCTATGCCCCGACTGCGCGAAATACCCCGGTCAGAGGTGACCGACGACTATGTTCTCGGCCTCTACAATATGCTGTTCGGCGATCGCGATCCGGTGGCAGAACCGGGCACGGCGACCGGTACGCCGGGCAACTGGTGGACCGTCTTTGCCCAGGTCCCCGACGCTTTCAAACATACAACCGAGGGCTTCGGTTTCTACCGCTCTCCCAATCGCAAGCTTGATCCGAAACTGCGCGAGCTCGGCCAGATCCGCGCCGGCTATGTGGTGGGATCGCAATTTGTCTATTCCCAGCACAGCAAGGCGATGCGCTTCGAAGGCTATTCCGAGGAACAGGTCACGGCGATCCCAAACTGGCAGGTCGCCGACTGTTTCAGCGATGTCGAGCGCGCCGTGCTCGCTTACACCGATTGCCTGGTGCTGGAGCGGGGCAGGGTGCCCGACGGCGTCTTCGCGGCGCTGAAAAAGCATCTGGGCGAAGTCGAGATACTCGAGCTCACCTACATCACCTGCACCTATATGATGCACGCGGTGATGAGCCGGGCGCTGAAACTGGAATTTGATGATGTGGCGGAACGGGTTGTCGAAGTGCCCGCTCCCGATGGCGCGACGGCCGATGTCATGGGCATGGTCGACAAGCGGAAGGACGCGGACCAATGAGCTATCACCATCTCGCCCTCGCGGCGAAAGACATGAAAGCGATCCACGCATTTTACGAAGGCGTGATGGGCTTCGAACTGGTCAAGGTAGAGATCGCGCCGGTCATGGGCGGTGGCTGGGGCAAGCATTTTTTCTACCGGATGGACGGCGACGACAGCCGGTTCATCGCCTTCTGGGAATTGATGGATACGCCGGGCGAAGACGGATATAGGTTCGATCTCAATGAAGCCGCGGGAACACCGCAGGGCACGAACCATTACAGCTTTGCCGTCAATACGCCCGATGAGCTCATTGTCTGGCGCGAAAAATGGAACGCTGCCGGTCTCGACGTGCTGGAGATCGACCATAATTGGTGCCACTCGGTCTACACCCGCGATCCCAATGGCAATATGGTTGAATTTTGCCTGACCACCGGCAGTTTTACTGACGAAGACCGCGACCGCGCCCTGGCCGCGCTGGACGAGACGAAAATGAACCCGTCTCCGCCGCCCGCCATGATGAAGCAATGGCTGGCGAAAAACGCCTAGCCGGCGACGTGCAGTTCCGGCTTTTTGATAGCCCGGCCATTATCGGCATGCAAGCCCTTGAAGATGGTGTTGACCACGATCCGGAGCCGCTCTTCGGTCGCCAGATGCATCATCTGCATCATCAGCTGCGGATTGCAAAAAGGCTGCATCATGGTGTTGACCAGAGACACGACGGCATCAAGCTCCAGCCCCTTGAAATAGCCTTTTTCCATGGCTTCGGCGAGAATTGACGCCATATAGTGATCGGCCAGATCGACATAGCCCTTGATCACGTCAAAATGTTCGTTCCCGAGTTCCATATAGGATTCAAACAGTTCGGGATCATCTTCATACCGGGCCCGTTTGATGACCACACGTTTGGCGAAAAACTGATAGAGCTTCTCCTCAACCGGCATGTCGGCGGACACCAGCTCCTCCATGATCACCAGCAGTTCGGCAAACCATTCCCCCGCCATGGCCTCTGCCAGCGCGTCCTTATTCTCGAAGAAGCGATAGAGATTCGATGGCGACATGCCGACGGCTGTCGCGAGATCGCTCATGGTAAAGCTGATTGCGCCTTTCTCCTGGATCATGCGGTCTGCGGCGGCGATTATTCTCAAGCGCGTAGCGGCGATGTCGGTCTCGGGACGTGGCATGATGTGGCTCCCCTCCAGGATCCTTGGCGCGGCATTATAGCCGCTGCGATCTATATAGGTGATACAGTTTTCTGATAAAAGACGGAACCTTTCATTTTTCAACTATATCAAAGCTAATGTTTGTCTATTCGCGAACATTTTTCGACGCTAAAGCAGCATTATGACAGAAGATCAGGTTCCCCCGGCCAGTCCGGAACAGTCAAAGCCCAACCCGGCATCCGGCCCATTCTCTCCGGTTATCGGCAGCATCCGGTTGTTTCGCCGTTGGTGGCGGATAGCGGTGCGGGCAGATGTCGACCAGCAAGCGGTCATTGACAAGGTGCGCGAGGACAGCGGGTTTACCCCCCATTTCGCATTTATGACCTCAATGTCGGCTGGTATCGCAATATTGGGCTTGCTGTTGTCGTCTCCGGCAGTGGTCATCGGGGCCATGCTGCTTTCGCCATTGATGGGACCGATAATGGGGGCGGGTTTTGCTCTCGCGGTCGGTGATTCCGCGTGGCTGAAGGAGAGCGGAAAGGCGATCCTTCTGGGAACCATAATTTCGATCCTGTTTGCCGGGCTGGTGGTGACTTTGTCCCCTCTGCAAACCGTCACCGCCGAAATCGCGGCGCGCACACGGCCGAATCTGTTTGATCTGTTGGTTGCCCTTTTCTCTGCGCTGGCCGGCGGCTACGCGATGATCCGCGGACGGATGGGAACGATTGTCGGTGTCGCTATCGCAACGGCGCTGATGCCACCGCTTGCGGTTGTCGGCTTTGGACTGGCGACGTTTAACTGGGCTGTATTTGGCGGCTCGCTGCTGCTGTTCTTCACCAACCTGATGACAATTGCGCTGACCGCGACCGCCATGGCCTGGCTCTACGGTTTTCGATCCTACCTGTCCGAACGCCAATCGCAGTTTCAGATTGCAGCGATGGTAGTGGTCTTTATCGCCCTTGCCATCCCGCTTGGCCTTTCGCTGCGGCAGATCGCCTGGGAAGCCAATGTTTCGCGGTCGGCCAATGGCTATATCAAGGATCAGTTTGGCAAGCGCGCAAGCGTATCGCAAATTGAGATAGATTTCGACGCAGACCCGATCCTCATCAACGCCACGGTATTCACGCCGAAGATTCTCGCT
Organism: Sphingorhabdus sp. M41; assembly: GCF_001586275.1. Classification (NCBI taxonomy): domain Bacteria; kingdom Pseudomonadati; phylum Pseudomonadota; class Alphaproteobacteria; order Sphingomonadales; family Sphingorhabdaceae; genus Sphingorhabdus; species Sphingorhabdus sp. M41. The sequence continues at coordinate 805,543 of NZ_CP014545.1, forward strand.
GGGGCGGCTGAACAAAGTTCGAGAGTCTTGAGCAGAAACTTGGGAAAGCCAATCTTCGTGAATGTAGAACAGTTCAAGGTGGAAACGGGAGAAGATGCAAATTCAGCGGAACTTGCCGCGGCAAAAATGCGCGAGCAGGCCCAGCAAGCTGAAATTCAGGTTACCCGGCTGCGAGAAAATCTTGCCTTGATCGCTGGCGTGTCGGTGGATGACGTGACGCTGGATACCAGCAAGCGGCGCGCCATGGTCGTTTCGAAGGTGCTGACAGGTGCGTCGCTTGCCTCCTATTACGCGCTTGAACAGCGGGTTGCCGCTGGAGCGAAAGGCTGGATAATAAGGTTGCAGCCGCCAGCCATTGCCTTGCCGGAGTTGAAGATCACCGATGGTGCAGTCGACCCGGCGTCGAGCAACGATCTGGATCTGACAATCTGGGCATCCGAACGGATAGGCTTGCCGTTGGGCATTAGCGGGATCGCTGCCAACAGAGCAGTGGCAAGGGAAGTCTTGAAAGCCAATAATATTTCCGTTGCTCAGGAATCTGAGACGGCAATCCCGGGTTCTGCTGTAAAATTGCGCTGGCTGGCCCCGCCAGAAAGTTCAAGTTCGTCGCAATAGATGTTTTCGTCGCAATAGATGTTTAGGCGAGGTTCATTTTCAGTGCGTTAGCATCCGGATTGAATAGGGGAGAGACAATATGCGGCCAATTGTGTTCACGGGATTATTGCTGGCAACCGTTGCCTCCCCGGCGATAAGCCAGTCTTCGGGACAGGGTGATGTCTCGGTTACCATCTACAATGACAATCTTGCGCTGGTGCAGGATATTCGGCAGCTGAATATTCCGACCGGTCGATCGGTCCAGGATTTCCCCGGCGTCTCGGGGCAGATTCGTGCGGAAACCGTCGGGTTCAGCGCCGCCAATACCGGTATTATCGAACAAAATTTTGATTATGACCTGCTGTCTCCTTCCAAGCTGATGGAAAAGGCGGTTGGCGAAACGGTTACGATTGTACGGATCAATCCCGCTACCGGCGCAGAAACGCGCGAGCGGGCCAAGGTGCTGGCAGCCAATGGCGGCGTGGTGCTGCAAATCGGCAGCCGGATCGAGGTGCTCCGCGATGACCGTCTGCCGACGCGGGTGATTTTTGACAAAGTCCCGAATAATTTGCGGGCCAGGCCCACCTTGTCGGTGACCCTCAATAGTTCGCGTGCCGGAACCCGCCCGGCGCAGCTCAGCTATCTGACTTCGGGCATGGGCTGGAAAGCCGACTATGTGGCCCTGTTTGATGAAAAGGCAGGAAAGATGGATGTGCAGGGATGGGTGACGCTAACCAACAATACCGGCACAACCTTCGACAATGCCAAAACTTTGCTGGTCGCCGGGACGCCGAACGTGAATGGTCGAAGCAATTATCCGTCGCGGACCAATATCCGCAGTGCCGGAATTGAATCGGCCGACCGGGAATCGCTTGGTGACTTCTATCTCTATCCGCTGGCGGCGCGCACGACGATCGCCAATGCCCAGACCAAGCAGGTCAGCTTTCTCGATGTAACCGGTGCGCCAGCGCAAAAAACCTATGAATATACCAATCGCTGGCTCGGCTCGCAAAATGAACCGCAAAGCGCGGCAACGGTGCTCGAGTTCAGTTCGTCCAGTAATGGCGGGCTGGGTGATGCGCTGCCAGCCGGGACCGTGCGGGTCTATATGAAGGACATCTCCGGCCAACCACAATTCATTGGTGAAAACAGTATCGGCCATACGCCGATGGGATCGGAACTCGGATTGAAAACCGGCGAGGCCTTTGATGTGAAGGTAAAGGCGACGGTATCGGAACGGCGGCGATTATCACCGAACAAATGGCGTACCAGCATGACCTACGAACTCAGCAATGCGCGGCCGGGCGCCGTGACAGTCTCGCTGATCCAGGATGGACTGGATTTCTATTGGGACGACACAAGAATCGTCGACGAGAGCATGAAAAGCGCTCGTCGCTCTGCTGATAGCGTGATCTGGAAAGTGCCGGTCCCCGCAAATGGTCGAGAGACGGTGACCGCGGTGTTCGAGACCCGGTTTTAGATCATGATGCAACGGGCGCTCTGCGCGATCCTTTGCGTGATATGGACGGTTTCAGCGAGTGCCCAATCCGATATCCCGCGCCAGATTGTGACATCGGACGCTCCCTCTTCTGTATCGGTCACGGTTTACCGCAACCCCGATCGTAAGGCTGATGATGGCATGGATCTGAATTATCTCGGTGGTTATGCTCTGATCACCGAACAGCGGACTGTGTCTCTTCCCGCTGGGGAGATTGATCTCCGTTTTGAAGGTGTGGCGGGCGGGATCATCCCGCAATCGGCCATTGTCACGGGATTACCGGACGGAGTGATCGAGAAGAATCGGGATGCAGCGCTGCTGTCTCCTTCGGCTCTGCTCAACGGCTATCTTGGGCGCGGAGTAACGATCCGCCGAACCAGCGCAGCGACAGGTGAAACCCGCGAATATGAAGCGCAAATTCGTACCGATGCCAGTGGTGGCATGGTGGTGCAGACAGGAGAGGGGTTCGAGGCCCTGCAATGTACCGGCCTGAATGAAACGATTGTCTATCCTTCCATTCCTCAAGGACTTTCAGCAAAACCGACGTTATCGGTGAAAAGTTTGGTGGCGACGCCTGCTCGGGCAACCGTGACCTTGTCCTATCTGGCGAGCGGCTTTGACTGGCAGGCCAATTATGTCGCCGAAATTGCGGATGATGGCCGGACCATGAATCTGTTTGCCTGGGTTACCTTGGCCAATGGCGACGAAACCTCCTTCCTTGATGCGCAGACTCAAACCGTAGCGGGAAGTCCGAATAAAGAAGATGATGACACTGCTGCTGGTTTCGCTGGAGGAGAAATTTCCCTGCGCTGCTGGCCGCAGGATACGACCAGCGATGTCGCGGTGCAGCAATTTGACCGCGCGCGCAGCGAAGCCCGATATATGGGCAAAGCCATGCCCGCTCCGATGATGGCGATGGCGGATGAATCCGATCAAATGGTCATGGTCACGGGCAGCAGGATGATGGCTAGGCAGGAAGATCTCGGGGATTTGAAGCTTTATCGAATTCCGCTTCCTGTCACATTTGCATCGCAAAGCCAAAAACAGGTCGCGATGTTCGAAAAAGAAGCCGTGTCTTTCGAGCAAGTCTATCAGGGCGAAATTTGGGCCGGTAGAGCTGCAGGCAGCCGGCCTCTGGAGACAATGTTGCGCTTTAAAAATGACGAGCAGAACCAGTTGGGATTGCCATTGCCCGCTGGTAATCTGGTTGCCTTCAAAACGGTGCAAGGGGCACGGCTCTTGCTCGGCGAAGGCAATGTCGGCGACAAGGCCATTGGCGAGGAGGCTGAAATCGTGATCAGTGAAAGCCCGCTGGTGCGCTATGAAGTTGAGCAACTGGATGCTGAGGATATCGAGAATCGAAGCCGTCTTCGTTTCAGGCTGAAGATAAGCAACGCGTCGGATTTACCCGCGATGGTTGAAATTGCGATTGATGCCGATGATGATGAAAAACTGGGCAAACCCAGCAGCCGTCTGTCTCGCAAAAATGGAATGGCGCTTTGGCGCGTCACAGTCCCGGCGGGCAGCGAAAAAAGTCTGACTTACGCGGTAAAGCGTTCAGGCAACTGATTCAGCCCAGATATTTTTTCTTCGACTCTTCCGGAATCACTCTGGGATGGTGATTTTCATCCAGCGCGACAAAAGTGAACAAGCCGCTGGTCACCGGCACTTGCTCTTCATCCAGATTCCGCGACGCAATCACATTCAATCGTATGGCAATGGATGTCCGGCCGATCCGTTCCACTCGTGCGTAAACCGATATCAGATCGCGAGACAGGATTGGTGCGATAAACTCCATGGCTTCGATGGCCACAGTTGCAGTCGATCCGCGCGCGACTCTTGCTGCCATGATACCGCCGGCGATATCCATTTGCGACAGCACCCAGCCACCGAATATATGACCATTGTTGTTCAGATCACGGGGCTGTGGCGCCACGCGCAATACCGGCTGTACCTTGGTCAGCTCTTTCAACTCATCATTACTCATCGGGGGAGATATCCTTTGAAACCGGGTCGTCGATTGATTCATCATGGCCGGATTCACTCGACAGGAATACCAGGCCCATCAGGGCCGCCATCAACATAAGGGTGAGCGCAACGCCGCCTGCTGTCGCGATATACATATGAATCGAGAGCCAGCCGTGCAGGTAGAAAAGAATGGCGAAGGCAACCGTGATGCAGATCAGCGTAAAAACCGCCATGGCCCGCATCAGTCGCCAATAGCGAGCCCAGGCGATGCTGGCATAAAGCGGATCATCAAGGCGCGAAGGCTGGGGCAAGGGGGACTCCGTTAGTTTCAGGTGCATTGGACGGGAATCCTGTTACCATCAAGTCCAATGACTTTCAAAAATATGCTATAGACATGCATTAAACAGAAACAGGACCGAGGAGAGGCACTATGACCATTCAATCGATTTTGCAGATACGCAGCGGTGAAATATATAGCTGCACTGCCGATATGTCGGTTTCGCAAGCGGTCGAGATTTTGGCAGAAAAGCGCATCGGCGCTCTGCCGGTGCTCGATGGAGAGCGGATCGCGGGTATATTCTCCGAACGCGACGTGCTCCACTGCCTGCGGAAATATGGCCATGCCGCGATGGACCATGTGGTAAGCGACGTGATGACAGCGGACGTTATTTCCGTTGAGCGCACGAAAAGTGTCATGGGTGCCCTGTCATTGATGACAAAAAGACGAATTCGTCACTTGCCGGTCGTTGAAGGTGGCAAACTGGTCGGATTTGTCTCGATTGGTGATCTGGTGAAATACCGGATCGACAAAATCGAAAGCGAAGCCGCGGCGATGCGGGACTATATCCAGTCTGCCTAGTTTCCAACCTTAGAGAACGGGAATGCCGTTCCGATTCAGATATGCCAGACTAGCCTTGCGCACCGCAATTGCGCGGTCTGTCGCATCCGGGAATTGATCCCGATAGACTTTGGAGCGGACTTCAAGGCTGAGCGCTATATCCGGCGGTAGCATCTTTATAATATCGGCCACAGGCAGCGCTCCTTCGCCCGGACAACTGCGCAAATCTATCGCATCCTCCAGATAAGATTCGAAATTGCGATCGCAGCCCAGATTGCCATCGCAGATTTGCGTATAAGGAAGCAAAGATGCTTCCAATCCTTCCAGTTTGTCCGGTCTATGGCTCGCCCGCTGGAAGTGGATCGTATCGATCAGCAGCGCTGCGGCCGGATGGTCGGCCTTGCGGATGATCGCAAGCGCCTCATCCATCGACTGCACTGCGGTGATCATCAGGAACTCCAGTGCCACCCGCATGCCGCCGGGAACCGCCCACGCGCATAGCTGGTGCAAGGCTTCGGCCGTCCTTCCCTGATCCGGTTCCGAACTGACAACCAGCACATTGGCGGCGCCAAGGTCTATTCCTGCATCAATGATCCGCTTGTGCTCATCGTTCAGCTTTGCGCCCTCCGGTATCCACACGACTTCGACATCCAGCACCGATAGCTGATGCGCCCGGATCGCGTCGAGCGTTGCTCGCCGGACCTCTGGCGACCATTTTTCGGGCTCGATAGTGAAGCCGACATGGCTGAACCCCGCCAATCCTGCAGCTTGCGCCACTTGTTCCGGTTGAAATTCGGGCAATGTGCCCGCAGCGAGTGATAAGATATGAGCCATCGTCCGAGACTGGTCTGTTCATCGCGTTTCGACAATGGGCATTTTAATCAGGCGAATGCCGCAGCACCCAATGGCGGAGATTGCCGCTATTCGTCTTATATGGCCTCTGGGCCAAATGATGCAGGGCTCGGTTCCGGCGGCTTGCGACGGACAATCAGCCGGATCATCTCCATCAGAGTCGGCCTGGCCAGAATATATAGCAGCCCGACATAGGCGGCTCCTCCGGTCGCGACCAATAGCGCCAAACGGACGTAGACGATCATCTCCGGTAGCAACTGATCCACGATGTAGACAATGGCGGCCATGGCGATGGAGGCGGACAGGCCCGGCCATACAGCCTTGCCTATCTCCCACGCGGTAATGCCGATATGGCGGTTCGATTGTGAGAAGGTGAAAATCGTCAGTAGCGGGAAGGCGATGACCCAGCTCCAGGCCAGACCGTAAACACCATATTGGATGCCGATCAAAAAGGAGACCGGCATCAGGATCGCGCCAAACATGTTGGTCCGGGCGGTAATTTGCGGGCGGCCAAGCGCGTTATTCGCCGGGGTGAACAATATCTGCAGCGTCATCATCGGCATCGCCAGGGCCAGTATCGCCACGAACGGAGACATATCGGTCCACTTGGTGCCGAACAATGTTGCAACCACCGGATAGGCGGTAACCGCCAGCCCCAGATATATCGGGCAGGAAATCAGCATGATCAGCCGAATCGCCTTGAGAAAGGACCAGGCCAGAGCGCGCGGGTCCGACTGCAGCCGCGAATAGGCCGGAAAGGCTATCTCGTTCAGCGGCGGCACGAATTTCGCGGCGAAAATCGTCGTCAGGAACAGCGCCTCTGCATAGAGGCCAAGTTCATGCGGATCGAGATAGCGGCCGGCGATAAAAATATCGGCTTGGCTCTGGATGGTCCAGAAGAGATGGCTAGCGAGCAGGGTCGCGCCGAACCCGAACATGGCGCCGGCGCCTTTGAAATTGAACGTGGGCAATATGTAGAATTTGACCGCAATGACGAGGCAGATCGCCCGACTCCAGAATATCGCCAGCGGCGCATAGACCAATGTCCATACGCCATAGCCATTATAGGCAAAATAGAGGGCAGTGACCGCACCGACCACGGCCGAAACGAGATTGATGATCGCGGGCTTCTTGAATTCGAGGTCGCGGGTAAGCAGCGCCTCGGGCAACGCCATGAACGGAGTCGCGAGAAAGATAAGCGCCTGGAC